>NZ_JBFAMR010000016.1:0-129141 GCF_040656595.1 Actinoplanes sp. NPDC049802 | reverse complement strand
GTCAACAGCAGTAGTCAACGCTCTCGATCCTGAACTCGCCCTGTCCGGCGGACTTGCTATGAACCGCTGGCCTCAACTCACCCTGGCAGACAGGGGTGTCGCGTTCTCCGAACACACATCACCCTGCACACCGGCCCTCCGGCCACCGGCGGTGACGCCGTCCCGTGGACTCCAGCGTGTGGCATCGGCCGGCCGCCACACGCCACCACCGCCACGGTCACCGGCTGGCCGCGCACGCAGGAACGAATCCCCGTCCGGGGACACGGGACACGGATCACGGGCCATCGGTGTTCCGCAGACGTGACACCCGCAACGGGTGTCATCACACCCACCACGAGTGTCGCGTTCTCCGAACACACATCACCCTGCACACCGGCCCTCCGCCCACCGGCGGTGACGCCGTCCCGTGGACTCCAGCGTGTGGCATCGGCCGGCCGTCACTCGCCATCACCGCCACGTTCCCCGGCTGGCAGCGCACGCAGGAACGAATCTTCGTCCGGGGAGACGGGACACGGATCACGGGCCATCGGTGTTCCGCAGACGTGACACCTGCAACGGGTGTCGTCACACCCACTACGGGTGTCACGTTCTCCGAGCACACATCGCCCTGCACACCGGCCTTCCCCTCCGGCCCCCGGTGGTGACGCCGTCCCGTGGACTTCAGCGTGTGGCATCGGCCGGCCGTCACTCGCCATCACCGCCACGTTCCCCGGCTGGCAGCGCACGCAGGAACGAATCTTCGTCCGGGGAGGCGGGACGCGGATCACGGGCTATCGGTGTTCGGCAGACATGACACCCGCAACGGTGTCGTCACACCCACGACGGGTGTCACGTTCTCTGAGCACACATCATCCGGCACGCCGGCCCTCCGGCCACCGGCGGTGACGCCGTCCCGTGGACTCCAGCGTGTGGCATCGGCCGGCCGTCACACGCCATCACCGCCACGTTCCCCGGCTGGCAGCGCACGCAGGAACGAATCCCCGTCCGGGGAGACGGGACACGGATCACGGGCCATCGGTGTTCCGCAGACGTGACACCCGCAACGGGTGTCGTCACACCCACCACGGGTGTCACGTTCTCCGAACACACATCGCCCTGCACACCGGCTCCGCCCACCGGACGCCAGGGCGCCGGGGCGGCAGGACGCCGGAGTGGCGGCAGGACGCCGGAGTGGCGGCAGGACGCCGGAGTGGCGGCAGGACGCCGGGGCGACAGGGCGACAGGGCGCACCGCCGGTGCGCTGGGGGCGCCCGCCCGGCGGGCGGACGGTGCCGAGCGATTCGGCACGCACGCAGGGCCCCGGGCGGTCGCTCACCAGTGTCACAGCGGTGCTCGGGGCGCACCGTCGGTGCGCTGTGCGCCCCGCCCGCCCGGCGGGCGCGCGGGCGGGCGGGGCGGGCGAATTGGCCGGCAGGGTCGGCGCTTAGAGCCGGCCGGTGACCCGGCAGCTCAGCCCGGCGGGCGCGGCACAGGCTTGACCCGGCAGATGTTCGCGGGGCACTCCCGGGACTCATCCGCCGCGTACCGGAAATGGGGGTCAGAAAGAGCCGGTCGCGAGGGCGGCCAGAGCGGTGTGGGCCATGACGCGGACGCCGTAGCCGATGCAGCTCTCGTCCACGTCGAAGTCGCCCTGGTGGAGATCGTGCCGGACGTCGGAGCCGGGTTTGCCGGTGCCGAGCCGGATCATCGCGCCGGGCACGTGTTCGAGGTAGAAGGCGAAGTCCTCGCCGCCCATGCTGAGTTCGGCCTCGACCACCCGGTCGGGGCCGAGCGCGGCGCCGGCCGCGCCCGCGATGACCGCCGACGCCATCCGGTCGTTGATCACCGGCGGGACGCCACGGATGTAGTCGACGTCGCAGTCGGCGCCGGTGGCCGCGACCACGTCCTTGATCAGCTTGGTGATCAGCTCGGGCGCCTCCCGCCAGGCCTCCCGGTTCAGGACGCGGACGGTGCCGCGGACCTCGCCCGCGCCCGGGATGGCGTTGAACGCCTGCCCGGCGTGCACCGAGCCCCAGACCAGGGAGAGCCCGGCGCGCGGGTCCATCCGGCGGCTGAGCAGCGCGGGCACGTCGACGATCACCCGGCCCAGGGCGTGCACCAGGTCGGCGGTGAGGTGCGGGCGGGCGGTGTGCCCGCCCGGGCCGGTCAGCTTGACGGCGACGGCGTCGGCGGCGGCGGTGAACGGTCCGGAGCGGACGCCGACCAGCCCGGCCGGCAGTTGCGGGTAGCAGTGCAGCGCGTAGATGGCGTCGACGTCCTTGAGCCCGCCGGCGGCGATCACCTCGGGCGCGCCGGACGGCATCGCCTCCTCGGCCGGCTGGAACAGCAGCCGCACCCGGCCGGGCAGCAGGCCCTGCTCGTTGAGCTGGGCGAGCGCCATGCCGAGGCCCAGCATGATCGTGGTGTGCACGTCGTGGCCGCAGGCGTGCGCCTGCCCGTCGACGGTGCTGCGGTACGACACGTCCTTGAGGTCCTGCAGCGGCAGCGAGTCGATGTCGGCCCGGAAGGCGATGGTGCGCGGGCCCTCGCCGATGTCGCAGATGACCCCGTTGCCGCGCGGCATCATCCGCGGGGCGAGGCCGGCGACGGCCAGTTCCCGGGCGATGAGGGCGGCGGTCTCGAACTCGGAGTGTGACGGCTCGGGGTGGGCGTGCAGGTGCCGGCGAATCGTTACCAGCTCAGCCCCCCGCGCGGCGAGCCAGCGGTCGAGCCGGCCGGGGAGTGGGTCGGTCCCGGGGAGTTGCCCGGGCCACGCCGTATCGGCGCCCTCGGGCGCCTCCAGAGCAGTAGTCACGTCAGGCTTCCGTATTCACTCTCGAAGTTTGTCGGGGTTACGCAACGCGCGACAGCTTAGTCCCGTTTTCGGTGACGCTGTGCAACGGTCGTGTAAACAGGTGCTCGCACCGGGCGAGGCAGGGCGGGCACACGGGAGATCGTCCCGGCCCGCCAACCCCTCAACGGGTAGTGGATCGCCGAGGTGACGCGACACACTACCGGTACGTCGACCGGTTCAGAACCGCTCGACCGGACGGTGGACGCCCCATACCCCGCGCAGGGTATGGCACACCTCCCCCACGGTGGCACGGAGACGCAACGCCTCTTTCATCAACGGTAGGACGTTCACACTTCCGGCGGCGGCCTTCGCCAGATCTGCCAGCGCGGCCCGCACCGCAGGCGTGTCCCGCTCGGCCCGCAACGCGGCGAGACGGGCCACCTGGGCGGCCTCGATGGCCGGATCGACTCTGAGGGGCTCGTACTTCTCCTCCTCGTCGACGGCGAACCGGTTGACCCCCACCACGACCCGCTCCCCGGCGTCGATCTCGGTGGCGATCCGGTACGCCGACGCCTCGATCTCGTTCTTCTGGAAGCCGGCCTCGATGGCGTCGACCGCCGAGCCGAACTCGAAGACCCGGTCGATGAGAGCGGTCGCCTCCCGCTCGACGGCGTCGGTCAGGGCCTCCACGGCGTACGAGCCGGCGAACGGGTCGACCGTGCCGGTCAGGCCGCTCTCGTAGGCGAGCACCTGCTGGGTGCGCAGGGCGAGCCGGGCCGACTTCTCGGTGGGCAGGGCGATCGCCTCGTCGTACGAGTTGGTGTGCAGCGACTGGGTGCCGCCGGCCACCGCGCCGAGCGCCTGGATCGCCACCCGGATCAGGTTGACCTCCGGCTGCTGCGCGGTGAGCTGCACGCCCGCGGTCTGGGTGTGGAACCGCAGCATCAGCGACTTCGGGTCCTCGGCGCCGAACTCGTCGCGCATGATCCGGGCCCACATCCGCCGGGCCGCCCGGAACTTGCCGATCTCCTCCAGCAGCGTGGTACGCGCGACGAAGAAGAACGACAGCCGTGGCGCGAAGTCGTCGACGGCCAGGCCCGCGGCGATCGCGGCACGGACGTACTCGATGCCGTTGGCCAGAGTGAACGCGATCTCCTGCGCGGGCGACGCCCCGGCCTCGGCCATGTGGTAGCCGGAGATCGAGATGGTGTTCCACTTGGGGATCTCGGACTTGCAGTAGGCGAACGTGTCGGCGACCAGGCGCAGCGACGGTTTGGGCGGGAAGATGTACGTCCCCCGGGCGATGTACTCCTTCAGGATGTCGTTCTGGATGGTGCCGGAGAGCTTCGCGCCGGGCACTCCCTGTTCCTCGGCGACCAGCTGGTAGAGCAGCAGCAGCACCGAGCCGGGCGCGTTGATCGTCATCGAGGTGGACACCCGGTCCAGCGGGATGCCGGCGAAGAGCCGCCGCATGTCGTCGATCGAGTCGATGGCGACACCGACCTTGCCGACCTCGCCGTGCGCGATCGGGTCGTCGGAGTCGTAACCCATCTGGGTGGGCAGGTCGAAGGCCACCGAAAGGCCCATCGTCCCGGCCGCCAGCAACTGGTGGTAGCGGGCGTTCGACTCGGCCGCGGTGCCGAACCCGGCGTACTGCCGCATGGTCCACGGCCGTTTCGTGTACATCGTCGGGTAGACGCCGCGCGTGTACGGATATTGACCGGGCTCGTCGGCTCCGGCGCTCACCGGCACGTCAGCAGGGCCGTACACCGGCTTGATGGGAAACCCTGACTCTGCATTCACACCGGTGATCCTAAGACTCGTCGATGCCGCCCACCGTGAGGAATTTGCCACCCTGCGTCCACCAGACGGCCACCCTCGGCCACCCGGCCACTACCCACCGTCGAAGTGTGGTTAACAGTGGCACAGGAACTTTCGTTCTCGGGCAACGAGCGGGCAAGATAGCGGGGTTGGTCGACAGCCCCTATACCCCCTCGGTGGCATCTTCAGTGACTCAGATTCCGACGTGGAGCGGCGGCAACACGGCTCCTCCCCACGGACGCGCCGCCCCCGGCACGCTCATCGGTGGGCGATACACGCTGCGCGCCGCGGTGGGGCACGGTGGCATGGGAACGGTGTGGCGGGCGGCGGACACGCTGCTGCGCCGCGACGTGGCGATCAAGGAGGTCATCCTCCCGCCGGGCCTGGCGCCGAGCGACCGTGACGCGATGTATGAACGGACCATGCGCGAGGCCCGTGCCGCGGCCGCGCTCCAGCACCCGGCCGTGGTGCAGGTCTACGACGTCGTGCACGAGAACGGCCGTCCCTGGATCGTCATGGAGCTGCTGGACGCCCGCAGCCTCGCCGACATGGTCATCGAGGACGGCCCGGTCCCGTCCCGGGTGGTCGCGAAGATCGGCATCGCCCTGCTCGGCGCCCTCGAGGTGGCCCACGCGCACGGCGTGCTGCACCGCGACGTGAAACCGGCCAACGTTCTGATCTGCGGTGACGGCCGCTGTGTGCTGACCGACTTCGGTGTCGCCCGGATGCCCACCGACGTGCAGCTGACCACGCCCGGCATGGTGCTGGGCTCGCCGCACTTCATCTCGCCGGAGCGGGCCATGGGTCACGACTTCGGCCCGCCGAGCGACCTGTTCTCGCTCGGCGTCACGCTCTACACCGCGATCGAGGGCCGCCCGCCGTTCGACAAGGGCGACCCGATCGAGACCATGCACTCGGTCGTCGAGGACCCGCCCGCCCCGGTGGTGCGGGCCGGCTCGCTCACCCCGGTGCTGATGGGGCTGCTGGAGAAGGACCCGGCCCGGCGGATGGACGTGCAGACCGCCCGCACCATCCTGCGGCAGCAGCTCGCCGGCCCGCTGGCCAGCAAGAACCCGCCGCACATGATGACCGACCCGTACTCGGTGGTGCCCTCGCCGCGCCCGGTCAGCCCGGCGCCGGCCGAGACCCAGCCGATCCCGCCGCAGCCGACCGGCCAGATCGGCGGCCGGGCCATGCTGGCGCCCGGCGAGTCGCTCACCGACCACCTGGCCAAGCTGGAGCAGCAGAACACCGGTGGCGGGCGCCGTCGCGCGCCCGAGCTGCCGGCCGCGCCCACCGGGCCGGCCGTGAGCATCCCGACCGGCGCCATGCCCGCTCACAAGCTTCCCGACGGCGGCCGGGGCGCCGGTGGGGACACCACCAGCGTCATCCCGCCGCAGAACCCCTGGCAGGTCGCTCCGCCCCGCCCGGGCACCGTGGTGGCCAGCCCGGCCGCCAAGCGCCGGGCCGCCATGGGGAACGTGGTCGGCACGGTCAAGCAGGGCACCGACCGGGCGGTCAGCACGTTCCGGAGCTGGCCGCGCAACAAGCAGCTGATCTCCGGGGGCGCGGCCGCCGTGGTCCTGATCCTGGCGCTGGTGTTCGCGCTGAGCGGCAACGACGACGCGAAGACCACTCCGACGGCCGGTCCGCCCGCCAGCGCCGCGCCCGCTCCGGCCGCGGTGGAGACCCAGCCGTACAAGGGCAACGCCGCGGTCAGCGTGGACGTGCCGGCCGGCTGGAACCGGGCGGCCGGTGGCGTCTACGTCGAGTACATCGAGCCCACGGACCGGACCACCAAGGTGCGCATCCTGGTGGAGCCGGGCCGGGTGACGCCGACCAAGTTCGTCAACCAGACCGCTCCGGCGGGCCTGAAGAAGGGCAAGACCTGCCCCGACCCGTTCGTCCTGGTCGGCACCCAGGAGGTCGAGATCGCCGGGAATCCGGGCGCGGAGTTGGAGTACACCTGCGGTGAGGGTGACACCATGCGCCACGGCATCTGGAGGATGACCGCGGTCAACGGCAAGATGTACTCCTTCTACCTCACCACCACCGACGCGAAGTTCGCGGACTACCGGAAGTACTACGACGCCATGGTGCAGAGCTTCCAGCTCGCCGTGTGACAGCCTCGCCGGCCGCCCCGGCGAGGCTGTTCTCCGACCGGTGCGGAACCCGGCGGCCCTCGGCTGTGCTATCAATCCCTGATGGCACCACAAGTTGATGTTGACCTGACAGCCCGGGCCGAGGCCTGGCTCGCCGACGACCCCGATCCGGCGAGCCGCGCCGAGCTGCGCACGGTTCTCGACGGCCTGCCGGCCACCGCCGCCGAGCTGCTCGACCGTTTCGCCGGCCCGCTCACCTTCGGCACCGCCGGTCTGCGCGGCCGGCTGCGCGCCGGTCCCAACGGCATGAACCTCGCGGTCGTCACCCGGGCCGCGGCCGGCCTGGTCGGCTGGCTGGCGGCACAGGGCGGCGAAGGTCCGTTGGTGATCGGGTACGACGCCCGGCACGGTTCGAAGGAGTTCGCCGAGCGGACCGCTCAGGTGGCGACCGGCGCCGGACGGGAGGCGCTGCTGCTGCCCGGGCCGCTGCCGACACCGGTGCTGGCGTACGCGGTGCGCGCTCTCGACGCGGTCGCCGGGGTGATGGTGACCGCCAGCCACAACCCGCCGCAGGACAACGGCTACAAGGTCTACCTGGGCGCCGCGCTGGGCGGGCCGGCCGGCGACGGGGCCCAGATCGTGCCGCCGGCCGACGCCGGCATCGAGGCGGCCATCCGGGCGGTGCCGAGCGTCGCGTCGGTCCCGCTGGGCGGTCCGGGCACGCTTCTCGGTGCGGAGATTCAGCAGGCGTACGTGCGGAGCGCGGCCGCCGTCCTGGACCCGTCCGGCCCGCGTGACCTGACGATCGCGTACACCCCGATGCACGGCGTGGGCGGATCGACCCTGGCCGCGGCATTCGTGGCGGCCGGTTTCCCGGCGCCGGCGATCGTCGCGGCGCAGGCCGAGCCGGACCCGGAGTTCCCGACCGTGGCGTTCCCGAACCCGGAGGAGCCGGGCGCCATGGACCGGCTGCTGGCGCTGGCCGAGACGCACGGCGCCGACCTGGCGATCGCGAACGACCCGGACGCCGACCGGTGCGCCGTGGCGATCCCCGGCCCGGACGGCTGGCGGCCGCTGCGCGGTGACGAGCTGGGTGTGCTGCTGGCCGACCATCTGATCCGTCGCGGCGTCCCCGGCCTGTACGCCACCACGATCGTCTCGTCGTCGATGCTGGGCCGCCTCTGCGCCGCCCGTGGTGTGCCGTACGCCGAGACCCTGACCGGCTTCAAGTGGATCGTCCGCGCCGCCGAGGACCTGGCGTTCGGCTACGAGGAGGCGCTCGGCTACTGCGTTGCCCCGGCGATGGTCCGGGACAAGGACGGCATCACGGCCGCGCTGACCGTCGCCGAGCTGGCCGCCGGTTTGAAGGCGCAGGGCCGCACCCTGGCCGGGCGGCTGGACGAGCTGGCCACCGAGCTGGGCCTGCACGCCACCGACCAGCTCTCGGTCCGGGTCGACGACCTGGCCGAGATCGGGGCGGCGATGGGCCGGGCCCGGCAGCGGCCGCCGGTGACGCTTCTGGGCGCGCCGGTCACCGAGACGGCCGACCTGCTGCCGGAGAACGACGTGCTGACGTTCCGCACCGCCACGACCCGGGTGGTGATCCGGCCGTCGGGCACGGAGCCGAAGCTCAAGGCGTACCTCGAAGTCGTGGTCGAGGGTGACCCGGCGACGGCCCGGATCCGCGCGGCGGAGGATCTCAAGGCTCTTCGCGCCGAGATCGCGGCAACGCTCGGCGTGTAGTGAACCGTCCCGGGGCTTCCCGCGAAGCCCCGGGAGACGGTCAGATCGGCTTGGGCGCGCCCAGCGCGGCCTGGATGGCCCTGCCCAGGGTGGCGACCACCAGGGCGACGCTCGGCCGCACGATGGAGTCCTCCAGGGAGACGTCACCCACGAAGCCTGCGTTGCTGGCGATCTCCGCGAGCCGCTCGTGGGCCCGCTCGGACTCTTCGGCCGGCAGTTTCAGCGCCGGCTCCATCCGTGCCGCGACGAGCAGGGTGGCCAGTGCGGCCGTCCGCTCGTCGGGCAGGGTGTCGCCGGTCAGCGCGGCCGCCAGCCGCTGCCGGATGTCGGCCTCGTACGCCGGGTCGGAGGTCGGGTAGCGGTGCACGTGGATGACGCCCATCTGGGTCTCGTCCACGTCCTGCACGACGCCCCGGGCGCACAGGTCCTCCAGCACCCGCGTCCGCAGCCGGTGGCGCAGGCGCTGCAGCCACTGGGCCGGGGTGTGCGGCTCGTCGGAGGCGACCTTCCCCAGCACGGCGTCGGCGACCGGGTCGCCGATCGGCGTGGAGTCCACGACCTTGAGGTAGCCGTCGGCCGCGTAGGCGATCCGGTTGGCGAGCGCGAGGTCGATCAGCACCGCGGCGGCCATGCCAAGGTCGAGCCCGATGCGGGAACCCGTGGCCTTTCCGGTCTGGTCGTCATACGCGAGGAGGAGGAGTTCCTCGGCAAGCGGGATGGGGGTCATGTATGAAGACGATAGTGCTCCGGGTCATCCGCTCCGATCCCCAGGTCGGTCAGATCCCGGGCCGTCCGGAGTCCGGCCACGCTCGGTGATCGCCCTCACTTGAGCGACGATCGGCTCGAACACGGAGCGGCTGGATCCGTGAGGACCCAGCCGCTCAAGGTGACGACGGCTCAGCGTGCCGGGATCCCGGCGACGGGCCGGACCCGCCGGGCGGGCGGATCGGCCGCGCGTCGGACGGTCGTGATCAGGAGGAGCGAACCGCTCATCCGGCGTCCGCTATCACCTTGTCCATCACGTCCATGATCTGCTGCGACGTCGTGCCGTCCCCGTACGGATTGGCGACGGTCGCCATCCGCTGGTACTCCTCCGTGTCGTCGAGCAGGCGGACCGCCTCCCGGACGATGTCCTCCCGGCCGGTGCCGACCAGGCGCAGCGTGCCGGCCGCGACACCCTCCGGGCGTTCGGTGGTGTCCCGCAGCACCAGCACCGGCTTGCCGAGGCTGGGTGCCTCCTCCTGGATGCCCCCGCTGTCGGTCATCACGAGGTGCGACCGGCTCAGGATGTTGTGGAAGTCGGTGGTGCCGAGCGGCTCGATCACCCGGATGGCCGGCGAGGTGAGGAACCGGTCGGCCGCCTGACGGACGACCGGGTTCATGTGGATCGGATAGACGAGCCGGTGCGTTTCGCCGTACCGCACCGCGATGTCGTTGATCGCCGAGAACATCTGACCCAGTTCGGAGATGTTCTCCCGGCGGTGGACGGTGATCAGGATCAGCTTGCGGTCGCCGGCCTCGTCCAGCACCGGATGCCGGAACTCGTCACGGACGGTGTAGCGCAGCATGTCGATGGCACTGTTGCCGACCACGAAGATCCGGGACGGGTCTTTGCCCTCGCGCGCCAGATTGTCGCGGGTCACCTCGGTCGGGGTGAAGTGGTAGTCGGTCAGCACACCGGTGAGCTGCCGGTTCATCTCCTCCGGGAACGGCGAGTGCTTGTTGAACGTGCGCAGTCCCGCTTCCACGTGGGACAGCGGCACGTTCCGGTACAGCGCGATCAGGCTGCCCGCCAGCGTGGTGGAGGTGTCGCCGTGCACGAACAGGTGGTCCGGGCGGACCTGCGCGACCACCTGGTCGAGCGGGCTCAGCGTCCGGGCCAGGATGTCGGCCAGCGTCTGCTGCTGGGTCATGATCTTCAGGTTGAAGTCGACCGACATGCCCATCTCGTCGAGCAGTTGGTCGAGCATCTCGCGGTGCTGCCCGGTGTTGACGACGACCACGTCGTGCTCGCGGCGGCGCGCCTCCATGATCACGGGGTAGAGCTTGATGAACTCCGGACGTGTCCCGAAGACGAACATCAGCCTGGCCACTACGCGGATCCCTCCAAGACGGCGTCGATGATGCGTTTGCGGTTCTGGCGGTCGCCGTATGCGAAGAAGTCGTCCGCAGCGCGGATCTTGTCGTCGCTGGACCGGAATCCGTCTCCCGCCGCCGTGACCAGCGCCGCGACCGCGGCCTCGTGGTCCTCGACCCGGACGCCCAACTCGCCGTAGAGACTCAGGTCCGCGCCCTTGTTGGTGCTGTGCTGCTTGAGCTCCGGGAAGGTGTAGTAGATCGCCGGGCGCCGCAGGTACAGCACGTCGAATGAGATCGTCGAGTAGTCGGTGACGATCATCTGGGCCGAGGAGAGCAGATCGGAGAAACTGCCCACGTCCTTGTACTGCACCACTTCGACGTGTTCGTCCGTCTCGAAGCAGTTCGCGAACTGGCTGATGCTGGAGTGCAGCACCAGCTTCAAGCGCACTCCGGCCGCGGACATCGCCTCACGGACCCGCTGGTCGTAGACCAGGTTGTGCCAGTTGCGGAAGAACTCGGAGTCCCGGAACTCCGCCTCGGACACGTCCAGAAGGAACGACCGCCAGGTCGGACAGACCAGTACGTAGTCGCCGTTCTTGGCTTCCAGCAGGTCGTGCCGGGCCAGACCGGTCAGCTTCACCTGGTCCGGGCTGAGACCGTAGCGCACGTTGTTGATCAAGCCGTCGCGCTCGGACTTCGCCGACGAGCAGAACAGCCGGTAGGACTTGGCGCCGAGCCAGCCGGACAGATCCGACCGGATGATGCCGTGCTGGAGGAAGATCAGCTTGTAGCGGGGTTTGCTGTCCGGCGCCCCGAACGACAGCCACGGCTTGATGATCACTTCGTCGACGTGCGAGGCGAAGAAGTACTCGCAGTTGAAGAGCAACCGCCAGTGTTCGAGCGAGTTGTACGCCACCACGTTGAAACCGTCCGCGACCAGCCGGCCGTAGTCGGAGGTGTCCCGCCGGACGATGAAGGCGATCTTGTCGTGGATCCCGTTGTCGCGCACGTACCGGTAGAGGGCCTCGCCGTTGTCCCCGGCCTTCTCCCTGCGGTCCATGAAGACCCAGTAGCCGTTCGGGGTGCCGGCCAGATTCTTGCGAATCCGGGTGCTCCAGAGCTTGCCGATACCGCCCTGCTCACGCATCGCCCGACGGCTGAGGCCGACCAGCTTCGAGGCCTTCAGGGCCAGCTTGACCGGACGGCGCTCCATCTCCTGGAGCCGCTTGGCCTGCACCCGGTTACGACGGTTCGCGGCGCCGGTGCGGTTGTTCATGAAGAAGAGCAGCAACTGGCTGTAGTGCCGGTCGCGGAGCAACTCGACGATCCGCCGGTCGTTGGCGTTCGCGGTCTTCAGCAGCCGGTCGAAGCCGAACGACTCGCACGCCTCCCGGCACAGCTCCAGCGCCCGATCGATCATCAGCGGGTCGAGCAGCAGGAGTTTGGGCAGGTAGAACGCGCGGAGCAGGCCGGCGACACGGTAGGCCACGATGGCCTCGGTGAAGTACACCGACAGCGCGTCGTCCAGGCCGTGGACGATGGGGACCAGGTCCTCGTAGACCTTGATCCGGATCTTGCTGGTGATGCTGCCGGTGCGGGCCACCGTGTACAGGTACACCACGTCGTTGATCTTGGTGATCTTCTCGGAGAGCAGCAGGTACTTCTTGTCGAAGATCTCGTCCTCGCTGCTGCTGATGCCCTCCAGGAAGCGGAGCCCGTACTGCTCGATCAGGTCACGCCGGTAGATCGTCTTGAGGATGACCGGCCGCTTCGACAGCAGGTCCAGCTTCACCTCGTAGGAGCCCTGGTTGACGTACGGCTGATCGGCGTGCCAGTCGACCCAGACCGGGTTCTTGCCGTCTTCCTTCTCCTTGACGCCGAACCGGGTGGCGATCACGACGTCGCTCTTGTGCTTCTCGATGCTCTTCAGCAGCGTGCTGTAGCCATCCTTGTAGATCCGGTCGTCCGGGTCCATGAAGATGACGTACTCACCGGTGGCGCGATCGAGGCCGGCGTTACGTGGCCGCCCGGGGCCCCCGGAGCCCTTCTCGAAGCTGATCGGAAAGAAGTTGTCCGGGTATCGCTTCTGGTACCTCTGGATGATCTCCCATGTCCCGTCGGTGGAGCCGTCGTTCACCGGAATTACTTCGAACTGACCGAACGCCGATTGCCGGACGATGGACTCGAACGCGTCCTCGATGAAGCCATCGACGTTGTAGCACGCCAGAATGATGGAAACCTTGAACAAACTAGACTCCTAATACCCGGTTCGGCCGGGCGGAACGGGGTGGATCTTCCTCACTGTCACGGCAGCTCGAAGGGCGACACGAACGGATAGTACGCGGCCAGGAAGCCTGTCAGCAGGGCCGCCTGCTCCTCCGGGGAGACATCTCCCTCAACCGTATCGTTCAAGCAGAACACCTGGTACGGGCGCTTTCTCAGGACCATGCCGAGATGCTTGCCGATGTTCGGATGGGCGAGGTCGCGGTACATGAACTTCAGCTCACCGATCACCCCCCGCCCGGTCAGGTAGGACCAGTGCTGCTGCAGCGAGGAGAGCACCGCCACGTCGTCCGGGTGACGGAACTGGTGCGCCGCGGTCGTCGCGAAGGCGTCCGGATAGCGTTCCTCGATCTCGGCGAGCACACTGCGACGGGCGGCGTGCGGGGTGTGCTTCATCTTGTAGGCGGTACGCCGCCCGAATTCCCGCTCGATGATCGCCCGGGTGTTCTTGCCGGCGGACATCACCGGCGGCTCCTCCCCGGTCGGTGACCCACCGTCCACCCGGTTGGTGGAGAGGAAGAAGCGGGTCTGCCCGGTGGCGGTGAAGAAGAACCCCGGCTGCAGCGGCTGGCCCAGGAAGACGTCGTCATTCATGTAGATGAAGTGCTCGGACAGCCCCTCGATGTGGTGCAGCCGGGTCTCGATCGCCATCGAGTTGAAGGTCGGCAGCCGGCCCGCGGCACCGAAGATCTCCTTGTGGCTCACCACGGTGATCTTGGGGTGCTCGGTGTTCAGCCAGGCCGGAACCTGGTCGTCGGTGACCAGAAAGATCCGCCGCACCCAGGGCGCGTACATGTGCAGCGAGCGAATCGAGTACCTCAGTTCGTCCCGGGAGAGGTAGCGCAGGACGTTGGCCGCCTGGTCGTTGTCACCGGCCCAGTCGTTCTCGGCCAGCACCGCGTTCTTGCGGGCCAGCCAGGCCGGGTCGCCGCCGTCCACCCAGGTGTAGACCACGTCGATCGGGAAATCCACGTGGTCGATCGGCGGCATCAGGAACGACGGGCGGGTCGGATAACGCCGGGACGGCGCGGCACCCACCTCGCGGAAGTCGCTGAAGGCACTGTCGTCCGCCTCGACCACCGGCTCGGCGGCCGGCACCACCTCGGTGGACCGGTTGTAACGCGGAGCGACCAGGCGGTCCGGCAGCTCCGTCCAGAACTCCACCTCGCAGGCGTGCTGCCGGCCCAGCAGCAGGGTCCGAGTCGGATCGGTGACCGGCCAGTAGACCGCGGTCGCCACCGGGTCGGGGGTGATCTCCTCGTCCCCGCCTTCCGCGTCGGCCACCACCACGGCCGGCTGATGCGGCGTGTTGAACGCGCGACCGGCCGGCGTCTTCTGACCGTTCGGACGCTGCGGCGGCGGGATCGGGGAGCCCGGCAGCATCGAGGTCACCGTCCACCGGCGCTCGGGCAGGACCGGCGCCACCACCGCACCGGACGCGGCCAGCCCGGCCAGGACCCGCTCCACCCGTGGCCGGGACGACTCGGGCACGGCGACCACGGTCTGCTCGAACCGGTTGGCGGGCACCCGGAACCAGGTCACCCCGGCGGCGTCGAGCGCGTCCGCCACCCGGTCCAGGTTGGCGGAGCTGACGGAGAGCGGGGTGGCCTTCGGATCGACCCGGGCCAGGTCGAGCGGGGACGGTTGCTGGGAGGCCGATGCCACCTTCTTACGCGTGGACTCCGGAAGCGCCCGGGCGAGCCAGCGGCGTACCGGTCGGGGAACCACTTTGCGCGCGACAAGCATAGGGCGCAGCATCTCTGTCGTCCTCTCCCCCGACCAGAGTTCGGGGCACGCTTCGCAGCCCGCCGGGCCACGGTCGCAATGACGAGTGGGCAGCGAGCCAACGGTATTCGGCTTCTCTCCGGGCCGCACCGTGCCACGGGTATGACATCTAGACCGGGTGATGTTAAGGGGTCCACCAGGCCAGCGGTCACAGATCATCTCATCTATCAGCAACCCTGCTGTAGGCCCCCTTCGGGTTGGATTCATCAACTTCCTGTTGCCCGGGGGCGCCATCTCTGCTATACGAGCCTGCCCATAATACTTCGGCCCGGACTCTCCGATTACTCTCCGTTGTGACCATCACCTCTTTCTTCAGGAGACGCGCATGCGGGCCGTCCTCGCCACGCTCGGCTACGTTCTGTCCCCCGAATCCTCGCGGGTATTGATGATCCGCCGCGACGCCCGGCCGGACGACATCCACTTCGGCTACTACAACGGGCTCGGCGGGAAGCTCGAACCGGACGAGGACGTGCTGACCGGGATGCGCCGGGAGATCGCCGAGGAGGCCGGGCTGGAGTGCGGGCCGCTCGATCTCGCCGGGACCATCTCGTGGCCCGGGTTCGGTCGCGGCGGGGAGAACTGGTTCGGCTTCATCTTCCGGATCCCCGCCTGGAGCGGGACCCCCCGGACCGCGAACGACGAAGGCTCGCTGCACTGGGTGGACCGGGCCGACCTGCTGGGCGGGCGGCTCCCGATGTGGGAGTCGGACCGGCACTTCCTGCCGCTCGTCTTCGCCGACTCGCCGACGGTGTTCCACGGCGTCATGCCCTTCCGGGACGGCCGGGCACAGTCCTGGTCCTACACGGCCTGACCGGGTCCGCACTCATTGCACTCGACCCGGACGACACACGCAGGTGGCCGTCAAGGTGTCTTCACCGGGACGCACACCCCACATTGCGATCTTCCGGTTGTCGACACTCTCCGAAGAGACACATGCCCGCCATCACTGCATTCACCCTCCTCTCCGCCTACTTGCACGGCTCACCCGCTCGTACGGAAGACTCGGTTGTTCCCGCCGACCGCGCTCTGGTCGTCAAGGTCCGGGAGTCCGGCGGAACGCAAGAGGCCGTGGGAACCAGGAGGAATGGTGACGCCAGAGGTTGAAGCGGAGCTTGAACGGCTGGCCGACAAGGTGCACGCCACCTTGAGGCTTGCCGGCTTCAACCCACAGTTCCGTGACTTCTCCATCGATCAAGACCTAGCCGGTGCTGTGGTCGAGATCGAAGTGGAGAGCGGGAACGAGGGAGTTTTCGTCTACTGGCAGACGTCAGTCCCGTTGACTCAGGCCGTCGTCAAAGCTGTTCGGGCGCGCGACAGCGCCGACAGGGCGTGCGAAATAAACGGCGATATCACAGAGGGCATGCTCGACGCCCTCCTGGCAATACTGACATCCGCCGGCTTCGAGGTTGAGGAGGCGGGCGGATACCGTGATCTGCAAGTACAGGTGACAGGGGTGCGTGGGGAAACCCTCGACACCCTGATCACTTCCTGACCGGCCATCACCGGTTCGATTCGGGAAAGGGCTCGCCGGCTGAGCGGCTCGCTCGGCAGGCCCGGGCGAGCCGCGCGGCACCGGCCTCCGTCGCGGGCCGGCCTTGTCCCTCAGAAGCGGCGCATGCCGCCGAACTGGCGGTCGCCGGCGTCGCCGAGGCCGGGCACGATGTAGGCCTTGTCGTTCAGGCCCTGATCGATCGAGGCGGTGACCAGGCGCAGCGGCAGCCCGGAGTTCGCCAGGCGCTCGACGCCCTCGGGGGCGGCCAGCACGCAGCAGATGATGATGTCGGTGCAGCCGCGCTCGGCGAGCAGACGGCAGCAGTGCAGCAGCGAGCCGCCGGTGGCCAGCATCGGGTCGAGGACCAGCACCGGCTGGCCGGTCAGGTCGCCCGGCAGCGACTCCATGTAGGCACGCGGCTCGTGCGTCTCCTCGTCGCGGGCCAGGCCGACGAAGCCCATCGACGACTCGGGCAGCAGGGCGAGAGCGGCGTCGGCCATGCCCAGGCCGGCGCGCAGCACCGGCACGATCAGCGGCGGGTTGGCCAGCCGGGTGCCCTCGGTCGGCGCGACCGGCGTCTCGATGGGGTACTTCTCGACGGCGAAGAGGCGGGCCGCCTCGTAGACCACCATCGTGGTGAGTTCGTGCAGCGAGGCACGGAAGACCCCGGAATCGGTCTCGGTACGGCGCATCGCGGTGAGCCGGGTCTGAGCCAGCGGATGATCTACGACAAGGACGTCCACGGCAAACAACCTAATCGTTCCTTCAAGATCAACTGCCACTGGGCTGCGTAGAATCGTCTTCATGACTGTGACAGCGTCCGCTGGACTGTCCGATCTCCGCTCGTTCCTGCACGGCCTGCCCGGGGTCGACAAGGTGGGCGTCGAGGCGCGGGCGGCGGCGCTCGCCACCCGCTCGATCAAGTCGAGCTCCAAGGCCAAGGCGATCGACCTGGCCATCCGGATGGTCGACCTCACCACGCTGGAGGGCGCCGACACCCCGGGCAAGGTGCGGGCGCTCTGCGCCAAGGCGAGACGGCCCGACCCGGCCGACCCCACCTGCCCGCCGGCCGCCGCGATCTGCGTCTACCCCGCCATGGTCAAGGTCGCCGCACAGGCCCTGTCCGGCTCGGGTGTGCATCTGGCCAGCGTCGCCACCGCCTTCCCGTCCGGTCAGGCGCCGCTCGCCGTGAAACTGGCCGACACCCGCGAGGCGGTCGCCGACGGCGCCGACGAGATCGACATGGTGATCAGCCGGGGAGCGTTCCTGGCCGGCGACTACACGCGGGTCTTCGACGAGATAGCCGCGGTCAAGGAGGCGTGCGGCGGCGCCCACCTCAAGGTCATCCTGGAGACCGGCGAGCTCGGGACGTACGACAACGTCCGCCGCGCCTCGTGGCTCGCCATGCTGGCCGGCGCCGACTTCATCAAGACCTCCACCGGCAAGGTGACGGTCAACGCGACCCTTCCGATCACCCTGGTCATGCTGGAGGCGGTGCGCGACTTCCGGGCCCGGCACGGGCGGATCATCGGGGTCAAACCGGCCGGCGGCATCAAGACCACCAAGGACGCGATCAAGTACCTCGTGCTCATCAACGAGACAGTGGGCGACGACTGGCTCAGCCCCGACCGGTTCCGGTTCGGCGCCTCGTCGCTGCTCAACGACCTGCTCATGCAGCGCACCAAGCTCACCACCGGCCACTACGCCGGCCCGGACTACTTCACCCTGGACTGAGTCGCCGAAGGCGGCTCCGCCGTACCGCGGGAGAGACCCGTTAGGAAGAGGCATGTTCGAGTACGCACCAGCACCCGAGTCCCGTTCCGTAGTAGACGTCGCCGGGTCCTACGGCCTGTTCATCGACGGCGCCTTCGACAGCGGCAAGGACGGCAACGTCCTCAAGACCGTCAACCCGGCCACGGAGGAGGTGCTGGCCGAGGTCGCGGTGGCCGGCCCGGAGGACGTCGACCGGGCCGTGGCCGCCGCACTCCGCGCCTTCGGACCGTGGTCCGCCCTGCCCGGCGCCGAGCGCGCCAAGTACCTGTTCCGGATCGCCCGGATCATCCAGGAGCGCTCCCGCGAGCTGGCCGTGCTCGAGTCGCTGGACAACGGCAAGCCGATCAGGGAGTCGCGCGACGTCGACCTGCCGCTCGTGGCGGCACACTTCTTCTACTACGCGGGCTGGGCCGACAAGCTGGCGTACGCGGGCTTCGGCCCCGACCCGAAACCGCTCGGCGTGGCCGGACAGGTCATCCCGTGGAACTTCCCGCTGCTCATGCTGGCCTGGAAGATCGCGCCCGCGCTGGCCACCGGCAACACCGTGGTGCTCAAGCCGGCCGAGACCACCCCGCTGTCCGCGCTGTTCTTCGCCGACGTGTGCCGGCAGGCCGAGCTGCCCCCGGGCGTGGTCAACATCGTGACCGGGGCCCGCGACACCAGCGCCTACCTGATCCAGCACCCCGACGTGAGCAAGGTCGCCTTCACCGGCTCCACCCCGGTGGGCCGGGAGATCGCCCGCTCGCTCGCCGGCACCGGCAAACGCCTCACCCTCGAGCTGGGCGGCAAAGCGGCCAACATCGTCTTCGACGACGCCCCGATCGACCAGACCGTCGAGGGCATCGTGAACGGGATCTTCTTCAACCAGGGGCACGTCTGCTGCGCCGGCTCCCGGCTGCTGGTCCAGGAGTCCTTCGCCGACGAGCTGCTGGCCTCGCTCAAGCGGCGGATGGCCACGCTGCGCGTCGGTGATCCGCTCGACAAGAACACCGACATCGGCGCCATCAACTCGGCCGCACAGCTCGCCCGCATTACGGAATTGTCGGAAATCGGGGCCGCGGAGGGCGCGGAACGCTGGTCGCCGGAGTGTTCGCTGCCGGACCGGGGCTACTGGTTCGCACCGACGATCTTCACAGGCGTCACCCAGGCGCACCGGATCGCCCGCGAGGAGGTCTTCGGGCCGGTCCTCTCGGTGCTCACCTTCCGTACTCCGGAGGAGGCCGTCGCCAAGGCCAACAACACTCCCTACGGGCTGTCCGCCGGCGTCTGGACCGAGAAGGGCTCACGGATCCTCGCCGTGGCCGACAAACTCCGCGCCGGTGTGGTGTGGGCCAACACGTTCAACAAATTCGACCCGGCATCGCCGTTCGGCGGCTACAAGGAGTCCGGCTACGGCCGGGAAGGCGGCCGGCACGGCCTGGAGGCGTACCTTGCCTAAGTCATCTTCCGTGAAAGCCCCCGCCGAGCCGGGCCGGCTTTCCGTGCGCAAGACCTACAAGCTCTACATCGGCGGCGCCTTCCCTCGCAGCGAGTCAGGACGGACCTACCTGGTGGACGGCGACAACGTGGCTCTCGCATCACGCAAGGACGCCCGGGACGCGGTACTCGCCGCCCGTGCCGCCCAGCCCAGGTGGGCCGGCGCCACGGCGTACAACCGGGGCCAGGTCCTCTACCGGATCGCCGAGATGCTGGAGGCCCGCCGATCCGAGTTCACCGCGCTGGGCGTGCCGTCCGCCGAGGTGGCCGCCGCCGTCGACCGCTGGGTCTGGTACGCCGGGTGGGCCGACAAGATCGCCCAGGTCGCCGGCGGGGCCAACCCGGTGGCCGGACCGTTCTTCAACGTCTCCGCGCCCGAGCCCACCGGCGTCGTCGCCGTGGTCGCCCCGTCCTCCCTGCTCGGTCTGGTCAGCGTGATCGCCCCGGCGATCGTGACCGGGAACACGGTGGTCGTCATGGCCGCCGGCCCACAGGTGGCGATCACCCTGGCCGAGGTGCTGGCCACCTCGGACCTGCCCGGCGGGGTAGTGAACCTGCTCACCGGCCGGTACGCGGAGATCGCACCGTGGCTCGCGTCGCACGACGACGTGAACGCCGTCGATCTCACCGGCGTCGACCACCCCGACGTGGCCACCGAGCTGGAACGGGCCGCGGCGGGCACATTGAAGCGGGTGATCCGGCCGGTGACCGGCGTCGACTTCACCGCCGACCCTGGGCTGCAGCCGATGACCGCCCTGTTGGAGACAAAGACGGTGTGGCACCCGAAGGGCTACTGACGCCATCAGTTCGGATGGCGCTGGGGACGGGGCGGCTGTCACACAGCGTTGCCGACTAGGGTGTGTGCCCAGAGTCACCCGTCCCACCACCCCCAGATCACCCGGAGGTCACCGTGACCAGCCAGTCCGACGAGCCCGAGGCGTCAGCGCCGGTGGCCGAGAAGCCCTCGCCCGAGGGGACTTCCGGGCGGGAATTTTGGGAGCAGGTTCGCGTCTCGCCGGTGGAGATCGCGCTGCCGGCCGGGGTGGGGCTGACCCTCCGGGCGTACCGGAAGGCGTCCGAACTCGAGCCCACCGAGATCGAGGTCGACGAGGACGACCCCTTCGAGGCCCGCAAGCGGCGTGCCGAGGCGGCCGAGGAGGAGGTCATCGTCGACGAGGAGTATGCGGCGCTCCTCACCGAGGGCGACGCGGAGGAGGGCAAGTCCGCCGAGGAGCCCGACCCGGCCGACTTCGAGGACGAGGCCGAGGCCCGCGCGGATGACGAGGAGGTGCCCATGTTCCTCAGTCACAAGGGCCGCCTGCTCGCTTTCAAGACCGCCGAATCGCTCGTCTCCTTCCTTCGTTCGGGTGCTCCGCACGATCTCGCACAATTGGACACCTGGGGTGACCTGGCCGAGCGGGTACAGTCGAGCGACATCGACCCGCTGCCGGAGGACCGTTACGAGCTCGACCTCGTGGTGGAGAACCTCCGCGGCGGACATGACACGTGGGATCTGCCGCTGCTCATCAACGCCGGCGAGGTCGCCCGCGACCTGGGCTACGCACTCCGTATCAAGCCGGTGATCCTGGCACTGTCGCCCGGCTCACCTCTCGACGACCTCGACGAGTCCCTCCGAACCGCCGAGAAGGGTGGAATGGGTGGATTCTTCGGTCGTCGCCGATTGAAGAAAATCGGGGCACAACAGGCGAGTCTTGGTTGGCGTTCGGTGATCGGCAAGATCTCTGCCGCTGTGGACTGGCGTGACTGACCGATTACCAGGGAATATCAATCCTTGGCCACAGAGAAGCACTCCCGGGGAGGAGGACGACGCCGTGGCGCTCGTGCGCGTGTACTGCGGTCTCGCGTCGGCTGATGAATCGGTGCGTACGGCCTCGGCCGCACCGCTGACCGTCGCCGTGGTGGACGACGCAGGCCGGCTGCTCGGCGTCCACGAGATCAGCGACGACCCGGCTGGTTACGCCCAGTTGGGGACGCTGCTCGTGGAACGGACGACGGGCTTCAGCGACGCGGCGGTCGCCGCCGACAGCGACGACCACGTCGTGACGTCACTCCTCACCGCGGCGGGCCGGCCACTCGTGGTCGTCGACGACGACGACGCCGACGACTTCGCCGAACGCTTCTCCGACGACGACTCCCCCGAGGAGATCGCGGCGCCCGCGGCCGCCCGGCGGGCCGTCGGGCTCGCCCGGGCGCTGCAGGCCGGCGCGATCGCGGCGATCACCCTGCCCGCCCCGCGGGACCTCGTCAGCTACAAACCGGTCCTCGCCGCCCACGTGGCGATGCTGATCGGCCGGAACTCGGCGGCCGCGGCCCTGCGTGAAGTCCTCCGTGAGCTCTATCCGGCGGCTCTCCGGGCGTACCCGGACCCCGCCCACCCGGTGACCATGGCCGTGCTCGAGGCGGTGCCCGAGCCCGGTCGGCTGACCGGCCGCGGCGGTGACCCCGACCAGATCCTGCGGGAGATCACCGCCGAGCTGGTCCGCGCCGGTGCCGGCTCCGCCGGTGAGGTGGGCTCCGCCGTCACCGCCCTGCAGGTGGCGATCAGCGAGTCACCGCGCCGGGGTGGCGTCAACAAGTCCCTCGCCCCGGCGGCCGCCGACGCTGTCCGCCAGGCGATCTCGGCCATCCGCTCCTGCGACGCCGCCTGCTCCGCCCTGGTCGGCACCCTGGCCGCCCGGGCCACCCCACCGGCCACCGGACCGACCATCGGCCGCCGCAGCGCACGCCGGGGCACCGAGCCGGCCGTGCTCGAGCCCGTACCGAACACCGACAGCGGCAGCCGCTTCGGGCGGCGCGGCCGTCCCGAGCCCGCCTCCACCGGCGCCGGCCCGGCCACCCCCCGGCCGATGACCGCCCCGCCGGTCGCCCCGGACCCGATCGGGCCGCCCCCGATGGCCCCGGCCGCGGCGAACGGGCTGCCCGGCCGTCCCACGAACCCACTGAACCGGCCGGTCTCGGTGCCGCCGCCCCCGCCCGGCATGACCCCGATCACCCCCGGGTCGCGTCCGGCGCCGGCGACCCGCAACCCGGCCCGGCCCTCGTCGGTGCCGCCGGTGGGCCCCACCTCGGCGCCGCCGGTTCGACCCACCTCGGGGCTCCCGGCCCGGCCGTCGTCGGTGCCGCCCGCGGCCGCGAGCTCACCCGCGGACGCCGGCGAGCCGTTCCGGCCCACGCTGACCAACGCCGAGCTGAGCCGTGCCCGTGCCGAACGGCAGCGCACGGTCATCCCGCCGCGCCCGTCCACCACGCCCCGCCAGCAGCCGGCCACGAACGGCACGCCCGCCGGCCCCACCGACTTCAGCCTTCCGATGCCGACCCCGCGGGCCGCGCCGGAAATGCCGGAGCCGGGATCCCGGGCCAACTGGCCGCTGCTCAACACCGACAAGGACGAGACTCCCGTCGCGTCCTCGATCAGCTCGCCACCCGGCGGGCGCGTCCGCCCGCCGTGGCAGGACATGCCGCAGGAGCCGCCCGCCCTGGAGCTGCCGAAGGAGCCCGCGCTGCGCCTCGTCGACCAGGCGAAGAACGGCAAACGCGCCCGCCTCCCCGGACTCGACCAGATCGGTGGCGCCGCGGCCTCGCCGACGCGCCGGCCGGACAGCGACGACCGCGGCCACAACGGTGGCAAGCTGACCGCCCTCGACCGCAGCTCGGCCCCGCCGGTGCCGTCCGACAGCAACGACGGCGACCTGCTGATCTTCGCGGCCGCTCGTTCGGCCTGGTTCACCGGCCACAGCGACACCAACGACGACGTCACCTGGTCCAACCCCAACGACAGCGGCTGGCGGGCCGCGGAGAAGGCCGCCACCCCGGCCGTCGCCGCGGAGACCTCGGCCGGCCTGCCGAAGCGGGTTCCCCAGGCCAACCTGGTCCCCGGCTCCCCGCTGCGCGAGGAACGCCCCATCCGCATCGTCCGCGACGCCGCCTCGATCGCGGCCCACACCACCGGCTACTTCCGCGGCTGGCGGCGCGGCCAGGAGATCGGCGGGTTCGCCATGGGCGGGCGACCCGGTCGCGAGGCGGCCGGCGGCTGGGACTTCACCCGGGACGGCCAGCCCGCCGACGACTACCGGAACAACAACGCGGGGTACGGCGGCCGCTGACCGTCCATCACCACCGTCCGAAGGGCCGCGACCGCCTGGTCGCGGCCCTTCGCGCTGTCCGCCGGTCGAGAAGCCGACCCAGTGCACCGTCGCCGGGCCGCGACCGCTTGTCGCCGCCCGTTTCGCTGTCCGGCACCCAGAGCCCGCTCGCCGCCGTCGGCCGTCAGAGCAGTCGCGGGGTGTCGGGGTGAGAGTGAGTGGGCAGGTCAGCCCGGCGGTCGCGGCAGGGCCGTACCCGGCAGGTGGCCGCGGGGCCGCCACGGTTCGGGCCGGTTGCGGTCGGGGACTGTCCAGCCCGTACCGATGAAGGGTCGGAGCCGGCCGCCGGGTGATGATGTCGCGATGCGAGCGGTGATTTTCGATTTCTTCGGGACCTTGACGGATCCGGCGGCGGAGGCGCTGCGGGCAGGGGTGTTCGAGGAGACGGCGGCGGCACTCGGGGCGCCGGCCGGGGAGTTCCGAGCGGCCATGGTGGCGAGTTTTCCGCGGCGGGTGGTGGGTGCGCTCGGCGGTACGCGGGAGACGTTGCGGGCCATGGCGCGGGCCTGTGGGGCCGAGCCGGACGAGGAGCGGCTGGACCGGGCCGTCGCAACGCATCACGCGGGGGCTGAGCGGCTCCGCACGCCGCGTCCGGAGGCCCTCACGGTACTCGACCACCTTCGGGCCCAGAGCTTCCGTCTCGGCCTTCTCAGCGACTGTTCCAGCGAACTGTGCGAGGCGTGGGACGGTACGCCCTACGCGCCACGTATCGATGTTCCGGTGTTCTCGTGGCGGGAGGGCCGCCGCAAACCTGATCCGTGGCTCTACGCCACCGTCGCCGAACGTCTCGGGGTGCCGGTCGAGGAGTGCTGGTTCGTCGGGGACGGCGGCGGTCGCGAGCACGCTGGCGCACGGCTGGCCGGGATGCGGCCCGTGCTCGTCACGAACGCCGGCTGCCCGCAGGCGGCCGGGCTGCGGCATGACCCGGACAGCTACCTGCCGGCGCACCGGGTCGACGACCTCGACGGGTTGATCCGCTTACTGGGATCGGCTTGTGACAACCGGTGACCATTCGTATACGATGGCAACCGGCCGAAAAGCGCGCGAAAGCCCCGCACCGGCTGGTGCGGGGCTTTCGACCAGTCCCTCCGAGCGCTCGTTGAGGGAGCGCTCGGCCAGACGGTCTCCGCTCAGGCGGGCGCGGTCGCGCGAGTACGACGCATCGTCAGCACATACTCGACGAGCGAGATGAGGACGTTCTTCGTCGACTCACGGTTCCGGGCGTCGCAGCTCACGACGGGCACGTCGGACGAGATCGCCAGAGCGTCCCGCACGTCCTGCGCGTTGTGGTACTGCATACCGTCGAAGCAGTTTATCGCCACCAGGTATGGCAGGCGGCGGTGCTCGAAGAAGTCGATGGCGGCGAAGCAGTCGGCGAGCCGACGCGTGTCCACCATCACGACCGCCCCGATGGCACCCCGGACCAGCTCGTCCCACATGAACCAGAACCGCGTCTGGCCGGGCGTGCCGAACAGATAGAGGATCAGGTCACGGTCGATGCTGATCCGGCCGAAGTCCATTGCCACGGTGGTGGTCATCTTGCCCGGCACCTGCCGGTTGTCGTCGACACCCACACCGGCCGAGGTCATGATCGCCTCGGTGGTCAGCGGGGTGATCTCCGAGACCGACCCCACCAGCGTCGTCTTACCGACGCCGAAGCCACCGGCGATGACAATCTTCGCCGATGTCACGCGTCCCGCAGCAGGACGGTGAGACATGTCAGAGCCTGCGAAGTCCACTCAGCACCCTTTCCAGCAGTTCCGTGCCTACCGCGTCGGTCTCGTCTTCAAGCGAGGTGGGCTCGTACACCGCGACGAGGCCGTCAGAGGCCATGTCCGCAACGATCACACGTGCCACACCGAGCGGCAGTTGCATACGTGCGGCGATCTCGGCCAGCGACTGAACTCGGCCGCCGTCGCACATCGCCGCGATGTACTGATGCTCGCTTCCACCCTGCCCGCCGCGGTGCATCCCAGATCGGCCGCGCACGGTTGTCTCGACCAGCGCTTCCAGCGCTATCTCAAGCTTCGGCCGGGTCCGACCACGGGTCATGGCGTACGGCCTGACCAGCGCGCCAGTCGGCTCATCGCGTTCAGGCATCGTCACCCTCAACCCCTTCCTCGGCCCCTCGAAGTGTATTGGTTCTCAAAGTTTTCACCAGTAGCCGGCTGGAGCCTATCCGTGGCCGAAAACCCCGGACTAACCCCTGGTCGACTCCGGCTGACCGTCGCCTCAGCCCAGCACCCCGGCCGCGGATCGCGGCGCGGGGGTCAACGCCTCACCGACGCGGTCGACCAGGAGGGCCATCTCGTAGCCGACCTGACCGACATCACAGCTGCGCGCCGCGAGCACCGCGAAAGACGAGCCGTCAGATATGGACATGAGGAACAGGAAACCATTGTCCATCTCGACGACCGTCTGAAGGACGGCGCCACCCTCGAAGCACCGCGCTGCGCCCTGGGTAAGGCTTACCAGGCCGGACGCGATGGCCGCCAACTGGTCGGCACGGTCACGCGGAAGGTCCCGCGAGGCCGCCAGGAGCAGACCATCGGCGGAGACCGCGATCGCGTGCGCGACCCCGGGAACGCGGTCGGCGAAGTTGGCGAGAAGCCAACCGAGATCCTGCGTAGATGTCATGCCTCATGCTCCTTGCCAGCCTGCGAGGGCTGCTGCCCTCCCGGAGTGTCCTCCAGGTTGGTCGATTGTTCCTTGGTGCGACCGCGCTGCACACCACGGTGGTACGCGGAAAGGAGACCGCGAACCCCCTCAGGAGTACGGCGCTGGACGGAGTTACCGCCCCGGTCGACACCGCCGGGGACGAGTTGCGCCATCGGCGTACGTTTCGGCAGACCCGCTGTGGTGGTCGACTCGACCGGGGCCTCGGCGGCCGCGCGAGCCGCCTGCCAGCCGTCGTCGGCCGCGGTCCGCCACGGGTTCGCCGCGGGGGCCGCGCCGTTGCCGTACCCGGTCGCCGAAGCGGCGGGTGCACCAACAGTAGCCGTGTCGAGATCCCGGGACTCGGGCGATGCCGCCTGTTGCGGAACACCCGCGTTACGGGTCGGTTCGCCGGTCGGGATCCGTTGCGAGACCACCGATTCCTCGCCCACACCGGAGACCTTGGGCCGGGCCGCCTCGGCGCCGGGCGCCGTGGTGGTGAACCAGGCCGACTCGAGCTCCCGGAAGATCGGCAGCTCCATCGTCTCGTCGGCGAACGGGACCGCGCCCTCGCGGGCGGAGGCCATCTGTGCCGCGGCCGTGGCCTGGGCCTCGACCGGGTTGGTCACCGGGGCCGGCGGTGCCGACACCGGTGCGGTCTGCGGGTTGACCGGCGGTGCCACCTGCGGCTGGGGCTCGAAGCTCTCCGGACGGTACCGCGGGATCTCGGCTGTCATGTCGAGCGCGGCGGCCAGACCCTCCGGCACATGCGGGGTGGCGGGCTCCCGCTCGGCGGCGACCGGCGGCCAGGCCGGCGGCGCGGCCGCGAACGGGTTGCGCTGGTCGGCCGGGGAGACCGGCGACGCCGAGATCGGTTCGGCCGGGGCCGCGGAGACCGGGGCAGCCGACACCGGCGGTGCCGGCGAGACCGGCGGCGCGGAGATCGGCGGCACCGGGGGCGCCGAGACCGGGGGCATGAACGCGTTCGGGTTGGCCGGCAGCTGCCGCGGGATCGTCGCGCCGAAGCCGTTGTTGTCGGTCTCCGGGCGCTGATAGTCGGCGTTGCGGCGCTGGGTGAACTCGTCCAGGCCGGCGAAGCCCTGCGGCGCCGACGGCAGCGGCGGGATGACCTCGTTGCTGCGCGGGCCGTGGAAGCCGTTCGCCAGCCCGTTGCCATTGCCGTTGCCGTTGCCGTTGGAGCCGTTGAAGCCACCACCGGAGTTGAACCCGCCGAAGCCGGCCGGGGCCGCTCCGGTCAGGTCGGACCACGCCGGGACCGAGCCGTTGGACCCGTTGGAGCCGGGGTAGCCGCCGCTGCTCTCCAGAGCCAGCGGCTCTCCGAAGCCGGGGAGTCCGGACCCGGGGCCACCTTCGAAGGCGCCCCGCGACTGGACTTGGGCGGTCGCCGCGGTGGCCAGGACCGAGGCGGGCAGTCCCACCTCGGCGACGGTGCCGCGCTCGCGGTCGGCCGGGCGCAGCTCCACCCGGACGGTGTGACGGTTCGCCAGCCGGGCGACCACCACGAGGCCCATCATCCGGGAGACGGCCACGTCCACCGTCGGCGGGTTGGCGAGCCGCTCGTTGAGGTCGCGGAGCTGCTCGCGGCTGATGCCGATGCCGTGGTCCTCGACCGTCAGCACCGCGTGGTCACCGATGCGCCGGGCCTCCACCAGAACGTTGGAGTTCGGTGGGGAGAAGGCGGTCGCGTTGTCGAAGAGTTCGGCGACCAGGTGGACCATGTCGTTCACGGCGTGCGCCGCGACCTCGATCTCCCGGTCGATCATGCCGAACTCGATGCGGGTGTAGTGCTCGACCTCGGACTGGGCAGCCCGGAGCACGTCGATCAGAGCGGCCGGCTCCCGCTGCACACGGGTCGAGTCGGCGCCCGCGAGAACCAGGAGGTTCTCGTCGTTACGGCGCATTCGGGTGGCCAGGTGGTCGAGTTGGAAGAGCTCGGCCAGACGGTCCGGGTCCTCCTCGCCACGCTCCAGACGGTCCAGGTGACCGATGAGCCGGTCGACCAGGATCTGTGAACGGCGGGCGAGGTTGACGAACATCGTCGCGACGGAGGCACGCAGGGCGGCCTGCTCGGCGGCGGTCCGCACCGCCTCGAGGTGAACCGCGTTGAACGCCTCGGTCACCTGCCCGAACTCGTCCCGGCTGCGGACCGGGAGTGGCTCGGCGATCTGGTCGGCGACCTGGGCCGGGGTGAGCGACGCGGAGAGCGACGGGTCACGCAGCCGGCTCACCGCGTGCGGCAGGCCGAACTGGGCGACGGCCAGGGCGCCCTGACGCAGCTCACGCAGCGAGCGGGCCATCGACCGGGCGACCAACCAGGCGAACAGGATGGCCAGCAGGAGCATGCCGAGCAGAAGGCTCGTCTCCAGGAAGACCTTCTGGTTGGTGTTGTCACGCAGGTCGGTGGCGTCGGCCACGATCTGCTTGTCGAGCTCGGTCTCGACCTCACGGAAGAGGGTGTTGTACCCGGCCAGGGCTTCTTCCCACTCAGCGGAGTTGAACGGGATCCGCTTGGTGTTGTCGCCCTGGAGGGCCATGAGCGGGATGCTCAGGTTCTCCGCCTGCTGCCGGAGCTTGCCGGTCACCGTGTTGTCGAAGAGCCGCCGCTCGTCGGCCGTGCCGACCGCCTGCAACGTCTCGGTGGCGAGCTGGTAACCGGTCTGGGTCTCCAGGAACTTCTGCCGGAAGCCCGGGGTGAGCTCGCCGGCCGTCACGACCTGCTGGCCGATGAAGCGCTGGCGGGCGATGTACTCCTTGGCCTGCGCGACGGCGGCCACCGACCGGAGACGGTCGCTCAGCTCGGGGTCGATGGCGAGCTGCGCGGACACGTCACGAACCTGGAGCAGGTCGTTGACGAGCGTGTCGTAGGTCTTGGTGATGTTGCCGAGGTCTTCGCCGCCCTTTGCCGCCCGGCTACGGAAGGTGGGCAGGTCCACGAGGTTACGGTCGAGGCGCACGATCAGGGTGCGCACGTTCTCCGGCACGTCCTCGAGGACGGCCTTCTGCGTGAGGTACGGCTCCTTGGCCGCGTCCACCTTGGCGTGCTCGCCGTTGTACAGATCAACCGCAGGCTGGAAGCCGGCCTTGTTGGGTGTCTGCGTGGCGTTGTAGATCATGACACCGTAAGTGCGCTCGGCCTGTAGGTGGTCGACCAGACCACCGGCGGCCTGGGACAGCACCGAGAGGGTGCGTGCGCGCTCCGCGTTACTGGCTTCTTCGATGTGGTCCACGAGGCCGTTGACGCCGACGATGATCGTAGCCACCGTCGGAACCAACATGATCAGACCAAGTTTGGACCAAATCGGTAGGTCTCGGAGTCGACCCGCGGGTCGACTGAGACGCGACATGACGCCATTCGCGCTGTTAGGGCGCTTGCTCACGTCACCGTCCTCCTGATTCGGGCCCGGCATTCGGCTCGCCAGGCACCGCACACGGCCGACTCGCCGACGTCGGGCCCCCGAGATTCCATCACGACAAGTGTCAAAGAGAAAGAGCAGGCGGACACGGACCGGTTGTGTGACGCGATGTTGCAACCTCGTAGTTGGACATCGCCGGTCCTTATATCACTGCCTGTGGAAGTACGCATCTCTCAAGGTCACTTACTCGGTCGGCCCAGCGTTGGGGGGTGGGTGCAGGCCGACCGGGTCCCGATCGTAGTCGATCGCGATAGAAGTGACGATGACTCGGTTCCCCGCGATCGGCAAGGCGAGATGCCGGATTCTGCCGACTTTGCAGGCGGCAGTCTAGCCGAACGGCGAAGTTCGCGAGGCTGACGGTCGATTTCTTTTGACGTACGTTCCTTCAAATCCGGGAATGTCCGTCAAGTCCTGTTTTCAGGTCAGCAGTTTGGCGTACGCCGGCTTGATCACTTCGTTGATCAGCACCAGACGCTCGTCGTACGGGATGAAGGCGGACTTCATCGCGTTGATGGTCAACCACTGGAGTTCCATCCAGCCCCACCCGAACGCTTCTGTCAACAGGGTCATCTCCCGCGACATCGACGTGCCGCTCATCAACCGGTTGTCGGTGTTGACCGTCACCCGGAAGCGGAGGTCGTGCAGCAGCTTGATCGGGTGCTCGCCGATCGACGGAGCCGCGCCGGTCTGTACGTTCGACGACGGGCACAGCTCCAGCGGGATCCGCTTGTCCCGAACGTACGCCGCGAGCCGCCCCAGCACCGGCGGCGCCGCGTGGGTCCCCCCGGTCGTGGTGGCGGCGCTCGGCCCGTCCGTGGTGGTCGTGATGTCGTCGATGATGCGGACGCCGTGACCCAGCCGGTCGGCGCCGCACCACTGGATCGCCTGCCAGATCGACGGCAACCCGAAGGCCTCGCCCGCGTGGATGGTGAAGTGGAAGTTCTCCCGCTGGAGGTACTCGAACGCGTCCAGGTGCCGGGTGGGAGGGAAGCCTGCCTCGGCGCCGGCGATGTCGAACCCGACCACGCCGGTGTCCCGGTAGCGGACCGCCAGCTCGGCGATCTCCTGCGAGCGGGCGGCGTGCCGCATCGCGGTGAGCAGGGTGCCGACCCGGATGGGTGTGCCGTTGGCCGCCGCCTCGGCGCAGCCCTCGCGGAACCCGGCGTGCACGGCCTCGACCACCCGGTCCAGGGTGAGACCGCGCTCCAGGTGCTGCTCCGGGGCGTACCGCACCTCGGCGTAGACCACGCCGTCGGCGGCCAGGTCGAGCGCGCACTCCTTGGCGACCCGGTGCAGGCCCTCCTCGGTCTGCATCACCGCCACGGTGTGCGCGAACGTCTCCAGGTACCGTTCCAGCGAGCCGGAGTCGGCCGCCGCGACGAACCACTCGCCGAGCCCTTCCGGGTCCGTGGTGGGCAGCTCGTGGCCGACCGCGGCGGCGAGTTCCACGATGGTGGCCGGCCGGAGCCCGCCGTCCAGGTGGTCGTGCAGCAGAGCCTTCGGAGCCTTGACGATGTCGGAGTGTGCGATGCCAACCATCAGCAGAGCCTAGAGGGAACCATCCGACCGCCCCGCCCACCACCCGTAAAAAGGAAGAAAAACCCTTCATGATCGACGGAGCAATCCCGTATCTGCGGTGCCCGGTGTGCCGAGAACCACTCGGCCGGCAGGACCGGGCGCTGCGCTGCCCGCGCCGGCACAGCTTCGACATGGCCAAGCAGGGGTACGCCGACCTCAGCGCCGGCCGGCTGCCGCACACCGGGGACAGCGCCGAGATGGTGGCCGACCGGGCCGCCTTCCTGGCCGCCGGGCACTACCGGTTCATCGCGGAGGCGCTGGCCGCCCACCGGGCCGAGGGTCTCGTGGTGGACGCCGGCACCGGCACCGGCGACTACCTGGCCCGGTTCCTGGACGGCTCCCCGGAGGCGGTCGGGCTCGGCCTGGACGTCTCCAAGCCGGCCCTGCGGCGGGCCGCGAAGGCACATCCCCGGGCCGCGGCGGTGCTCACCGACCTGTGGCGGCCGCTGCCGGTCGCCGACGGCGCGGCGGCCGTCATCCTGAACGTCTTCGCGCCCCGCAACGGGGCGGAGTACCGGCGGATCCTGCGGCCGGGCGGGCTGCTGCTGGTGGTCACCCCGGCGCCGGACCATCTCGGCGAGCTGATTCACGCGTACGGGCTGATCCAGGTCGACCCGGAGAAGGCGGCCCGGGTCAGCGGCAGCCTCGGCGACCGTTTCGGGCTCGCGTCGACGGCCACCCACCGGCACGAGCTGAAGCTGACGGCCGGGGAGACCCGGACCCTCGTCGGCATGACACCGAGCGCGCGTCACGTACCGATGGGGGGTCTGCCGGACCACGACGTCACGGTGACCGCCGCGGTGGAGATCGCGGTCTACCGGCCGCGCTGACCGTCAGACCGAGAGATCGACCTCTTCCCACTCCGGTGGCTTGTCGTGGTAGGGCCCGTGGAAGACGACCGCCCACTCCAGCGCCCACCGGCGCTGGCCGATCGCGTTGCTGTCCACCTCGCCGGGCAGCGGCCGCCCGTTCTGCTCGGCCTCCTGGTAGGCCCAGTCCAGGCAGTAGTAGAGATCCAGCAGCACGGCGGCCTCGGCCGGGTCGCGCATCGCCACCAGCGACCGGGACCGCCAGCTGGTGAAGCTCTCGCCGGACGGCAGGTCGGGCATCTGGATCATCAGGCGGTCGTCCGGAGCCACGGTGGGGTCCAGATGCCGGCTGAGGCCGAGCAGCCAGGCCAGCGCGAACACCGCGTCGTGGTGCAGCACGAAGGAGCGATGGTCGCCCTTCGCGCCGATCACGAACTGCCACTCCGGCGGGGTGACCAGCTCGACCAGGTGGGAACCGAGCAGCCAGCTCATCGCCGCCTCGGTGGGCATGCCGAAGCAGCGCGCCACGACGACGTGCAGCACCGCGGCGCGCGCCTCCAGCTCCGCGACCGGGCGCAGCTCGACGGTGTCACCCATCTCCCAGACCAACGGGAACGCCAGGGGAGGCAGGGGCAGACCGAGACGCGCCAGCTCGTCGAGACTGGCCTCGCGGACCGCGCGGGGGTCAGGAGCGGCCTTCAGCATGGCGGCTCAGGCTATGCGGTCGAGCAGCAACGGGGAAGGGGTGGGTGCCTCCGCTCCGACGGTGATCGCCGCCTCCGCGTCGGCCCGGGCCACCGGGATCCGTGACGCGTCGTCGGCACGCAGCTCCAGCAGCACGTCGCCGGCCCGGACCCGGTCACCCGGGCGGACCTTGAGCTGCACCCCGGCGCCGAAGCTGACCGGGTCCTCCTTGCGGGCGCGCCCGGCGCCGAGACGCCAGGCCGCGATCCCGATCCCGTACGCGTCGAGCGACGTCACCACACCGTCCTCGGTGGCGCGCAGCACCTCGGTGTGCGCGGCCGTCGGCAGTGGCGCGTCCGGATCACCGCCCTGCGCCCGGATCATGGCCCGCCAGGTGTCCATCGCCGCACCCGACGCCAGCGCCTTCTCCGGGTCGGCGTCCACACCGGCGGCGGCCAGCATCTCCCGGGCCAGGGCCAGGGTCAGCTCGACCACGTCGGACGGCCCGCCGCCGGACAGCACCTCGACCGACTCGGCCACCTCGTTGGCGTTGCCGACGGCCAGGCCGAGCGGAGTGTTCATGTCGGTGAGCAGGGCGACCGTGGTGACACCGGAGTCCTTGCCGAGCTGGACCATGGTGCGGGCCAGCTCCTGAGCGTTCGCCAGGTCCTTCATGAACGCGCCGGTGCCGACCTTGACGTCCAGGACCAGAGCCCCGGTGCCCTCGGCGATCTTCTTGCTCATGATCGAGCTGGCGATCAGCGGGATGGCCTCGACCGTGCCGGTGACGTCGCGCAGGGCGTAGAGCTTGCGGTCGGCCGGGGCCAGGCCCTCGCCTGCCGCGCAGATGACCGCACCGATGTCCTGGAGCTGGCTCTTGAACTGCTCGTTGGAGATCCGCGCCTGCCAGCCGGCGATCGACTCCAGTTTGTCCAGGGTGCCGCCGGTGTGGCCCAGGCCGCGGCCGGAGAGCTGCGGCACGGCCACGCCGCAGGCGGCGACCAGGGGGGTCAGCGGCAGGGTGATCTTGTCGCCGACGCCGCCGGTGGAGTGCTTGTCGGCGGTCGGGCGCGACACCGCGGACAGGTCGAGCCGCTCGCCGCTGGCGATCATCGCGGCGGTCCAGCGGGCGATCTCCGCGGACGTCATGCCCCGCAGCAGGATCGCCATGGCCAGCGCCGACATCTGCTCGTCGGCGACGGTCCCCTTGGTGTACGCGTCGACGACCCAGTCGATCTGCGCGTCGGTGAGCACGTGGCCGTCCCGCTTGGCGCGAATGATGTCGACCGCCGCGAATGCGCTCGCAAGCTCGCTCATGTCTGTTCTTCCCAACGCTGCGGGATGCCCTCCGGGGCCTCTCCCTCGCCGGCCCAGGACAGCCCGCCCTCGGCATCCACCACCACGACCCGCGGAGTACGCACGAGGCCCCACGCCACGGCGGCCGCCGTGGTCGGCAGGTTCGGCCCCTCCTCCAGGACGCCCTTCTCCTCGGCCGAGCCCGGCTCGCCCGACGATCGCTCCCAGTAGCCGGTCCAGATCGTCGCACCACCGGACAGGTCCGGGTGGACGAACACCGTCCCCCGGCCGCGCCACTTCGCCAGCTCGGCGGGCACCTCGGCGCCGCCGACCGGGCCGGTGATCCGCTCCATGTCCTCGTAACCGAACGCGTGCGGCAGCAGCTCGGTCATCCGCAGCGGCCGGGGCAGCGCCTCGACCAGCAGCTCCGGGCCGCCGTGCTCCCACAGCAGCTGACGGCAGCGGCCGCACGGCATCAACGGGGCTCCGGTGGCGTCCACGCAGGAGATCGCCACCAGCCGGCCGCCGCCGGTCGCGTGCAGCGCGCTGATCAGGCCGCACTCGGCGCACAGGGTCATGCCGAGCGACGCGTTCTCCACGTTGCAGCCGACCACCGTCCGGCCGTCGTCGACCAGGCCGGCGACGCCGACCGGAAAGTCGGACACCGGCGTGTAGGCCCGCCGCATCGTCTCGATGGCGGCGGTGCGCAGGGCTGCCCAGTCGATCTCCATGTCACCGATTCTGCCGTACGTCACGCGGGTCGCCCGCCGCGGCACGGCGACCTCCCGCTGCAAATGATCTTGCACGGTGCGGGAGATCGCCGGGGCCGATCAGCCCTTGATGTAGGGCTGGCCGTCCGCGGCCGGCGCACGCACCCGCCCGACCAGGCCGGCCACCGCGATCAGGGTCGCCAGGTAGGGCAGCATGTTCAGGAACTGGCTGGGCACCGGGCTGTCGATCGCGCTCAGGTAGGTGGCCAGCTTCTGCGCGAAGCCGAAGAACAGCGCCGCCCCGAACGCCCCGAACGGGGTGAACCGGCCGAAGATCAGCGCCGCCAGGGCGATGAACCCCGCGCCGGCCGTCATGTTCTTGGTGAAGCTGCCGGTCGCCACCAGCGTGAAATACGCCCCGCCGAGACCCGCGACCACACCACCGAGCAGCACGTTCAGGTAACGCAGGCCGCGCACCCGGATGCCCACCGTGTCGGCCGCGGTCGGGTGCTCGCCGACCGCCCTGGTCCGCAGGCCCCAGCGGGTCCGGCTGAGCCCGAAATGGATCACCACGACCAGCGCCAGCGCCACCCAGAGCAGCAGGTTCGCCTCGAACAGCACCGGCCCGATCACCGGGATGTCGGCCAGACCGGGAATCCGCCACTCCGGCATCTGCGGCGGCTGGTTGTACTTCTGCGCGTTGGGCTGCATCAGCCGCTCGTAGAGGAAGCCGGTGATGCCGAGCGCGAAGAGGTTCAGCACGATACCGACGACCGTCTGGTCGACCAGGTAGCGGATCGCCAGGACGGCCAGGATGGCCGCGATGATCACGCCGCCGACGGCCGCGCTGATCAGACCGGCCCAGACGCTGCCCGCCATCGTGCCGACCAGGGCGCCGGCGAAGGCGCCCATCAGGAACTGGCCCTCGATCGCCACGTTGACCACACCGGACCGCTCCCCCAGCACGCCGGCGAGGGCGCCCAGGATCAGCGGAAGCGCCAGCTCCAGCGTGCCGTCCGTGGTGTCCACCAGCGGCATGAACTCCCCCGCCACCTGCCAGCAGAGGAAGGAGAGGACGAAGGACAGGATGCCGGCCACCAGGAAGATGTTGGACCAGCGCTTGAGCAGACCGGCGAAGAGCACCCCACCGGCCGCCGCGGCGATCAGCCCGAACAGCACCGCGCCGAACTGGCCGTTGATGGCGAGCGCGGCGCCCTCGGCGTCCTCGCTCAGGGTGAACCGGGCGTCCTCGCTCGGCGCGAGCGACCCGAACACCACGGCGGCCAGGCCGCCGATCAGGATCAGCGCGAGGCCCAGGCGGCGCTGCCGGCTCCAGAACGGCTCCGGCGCCGCGACCTCGGCGATCTCCTCCACAGTCGCTGTCGACATGTCCTCAGCCCTTCGCCAGCGAGGCGCCGAGCCCGGTGGCCCGGGCGGCGCGCAGTCGGAAGATCGCCTTCACCAGGGCGGGTGCGGCGATGAAGATGACGATGAGCGCCTGCAGCACGGTCACCAGCTCCAGCGAGATGCCGGAGAACGACTGCATCCGGTTGCCGCCGGCCCGCAGCGCGCCGAACAGCACCGCGGCGAACAGGGTGCCCCACGGCCGGTTGCGGCCCAGCAGCGCGACCAGCAGACCGTCGAAGCCGATGTTGCCGGCCACCGACGGGGTGAGCGCGTGCGCCGTACCCAGGACCTGGGTGGCGCCACCGAACCCGGCCAGGCCGCCGGCGAACGCCATGAGCAGCACGTACGTCTTGGCGACGCTGATGCCGGCGGTCTTCGCGGCGTGCGGGTTGGCGCCGACCGCGCGGATCTCGAAACCGAAGGCCGACTTGTTCAGCAGCCAGGCCACCCCGGCCGTGGTCAGCACCGCGAGGATGATGCCGAGATGCACCCGGAGCACCCCGCCGGGCGACGGCAGCTGCGCGGACTCGGCGACCGCCTTGCTGATCGCGTCGCTGCGGCCCGGCGCCTGGATGCCCTGCTGGATGACCAGCCAGGCCAGGAACAGGCCGGCCGTGTAGTTGAGCATGATCGTGGTGATCACCTCGTGCGCCCCGGTACGCGCCTTGAGCAGACCCGGGATGAAGCCCCACAGCGCCCCGCCCAGAATGCCGGCGACCACCGCGACGAGCAGGTTGAGCACGATCGGCAGGCCGAAGGTGAAGCCCGCGACACCGGCCGCGATGCAACCGAGCACCGCCTGGCCCTGCGCGCCGATGTTGAACAGGCCGCCCCGGAACGCGAGCGCCACCGACAGGCCGGTGAAGACCAGCGGCGCGGCGTAGGTGAGCGTCTCCGAGATCGGCGCGAAAGCCTGCTGCCAGGTGGCGTCCCCGGCGAACCAGGCGGAGAACACCTCCGGGTCGCCGAGCGCCCCCTTGAGCAGGTCGGCGTAGGCCGTGCTGACCAGCACCCAGCTCGCGTCGAGCGCGTCACCGGGACGTGCCGTGAAGTAGCTGAACTTCGCGAGCACGGTGGCGTCCGAGATGATGATCAGGACCGCGCCGATGATCACGGCCAGGATCATCGACAGGCCCGTGAGGGTGAAGTTGTTCGCCGACCAGACCCGCTTCACTTGTCCCCCTCCGGCGTGTCGCCGGTGATGCCGGCCATGAGCAGACCGATCTCCTCGCGCGGTGTGTCCGGCGAGACGATCGCCAGGATCCGCCCGCGGTACATCACCGCGATCCGGTCCGCCAGGCCTACCACCTCGTCCAGCTCGCTCGAGACCACCAGCACCGCGGTGCCCTGGTCCCGCTCGCGGACGATGCGGCTGTGGATGAACTCGATCGAGCCGACGTCCACACCACGGGTGGGCTGCGACGCGATGAACAGGCGCAGCGGGCGGGACATCTCCCGGGCCACCACGACCTTCTGCTGGTTGCCGCCGGAAAGGGCGCTGACCAGGCTGTCCGGCGACTGGCACCGGATGTCGAACTGCTCGACGCGCTCCTTGGCGTTGGCCGCCACGGTGCCGCTGTCGATCCGCAGCGCGTTGCCGTACGGGGCGCGGTCGTACATGTCGAGGATCAGGTTCTCCGCGACGGAGAACTCCTTGACGACGCCGTCGTGGCTGCGGTCCTCCGGCACGTAGCCGACACCGGAGCCCAGGATCCGCTTGGTGCTCCAGCCGACCAGGTCGTCGTCCTCCAGCCGGATCGCGCCGGCCCGCACCTCACGCAGGCCCATCACGGCCTCGACCAGTTCGGTCTGGCCGTTGCCCTGGACACCCGCGATGCCGAGCACCTCGCCGGCCCGGACCTCCAGGTCGACGCCGTCGACGGCGCGCACGCCCCGGTCGTCGTCGACCACCAGGTTGGAGATCTTGAGGATGTCGCGGCCCGGCTCGGCGGGGGTCTTCTCCACCTCGAGGCTCACGGCGCGGCCGACCATCAGGGCGGCCAGTTCCTCCTCGCTCGCGTCGGGGGAGGCGGTGCCGACGACCTTGCCGCGGCGGATCACGGTGATCCGGTCGGCGATCGCCTTGACCTCTTTGAGTTTGTGGGTGATGAGGATGATGGACTTGCCCATGGCGGTGAGCGAGCGCATCACCGTGAGCAGTTCCTCGGTCTCCTGGGGGGTGAGCACCGCGGTCGGCTCGTCCAGGATGAGCAGGTCGACCTCGCGGGTCAGGGCCTTGACGATCTCGACCCGCTGCTGGATGCCGACCGGGAGGTCCTCGATCAGCGCGTCCGGGTCGACGGGCAGGCCGTACCTCTCGGAGGTCTCGATGACGTCGCGGCGGGAGCGCCGGCGGTCGAGCCAGCCGATCGGGCCGCCGCGCACCTCCTCCGCGCCGAGCGCGATGTTCTCCGCCACGGTGAAGACCGGTACGAGCATGAAGTGCTGATGCACCATGCCGATGCCGGCCGCGATGGCGTCCCGCGGGCTCTTGAAGACGCGGGCCTCGTCGTTGACGAAGACCTCGCCCTCGTCGGGTTGGAGCAGGCCGTACAGCTGGTTCATCAGCGTCGACTTGCCGGCGCCGTTCTCTCCCAGCAGGGCGTGCACCTCGCCGGGTTCGACGGTGATGTCGATGTGGTCGTTGGCCACCAGGTCGCCGAAGCGCTTGGTGATGCCGCGCAGTTCCAGTTTCAGCGGAATCTCCCGAGTTCGGCGACTGATTCTGGTGGATGGTGGAATGACAGCCGCCGCTCGGCCACGGAAGGTCACCCGTGGCCTCGCGGCGGCCGAATGTTACCTAGCCGAAGATCACTTGGGCGCGTTGGCCGACTCGACCTTGACCGTGCCCGCGACGATGTCGGCCTTCAGCTTCTCGAGCTCGGTCTTCAGAGCGGCGTCGACCTTGCTCTCGAACTTGTTGAACGGGGCGAGCGAGACGCCGTCGTTCTCCAGGGTGCCCAGGTAGCCCGGGCTCGCCGCGAGGGCCTCGCCCTTGGCGCCCTTGACGACGGCCTGCTTCACCGCGGCCTCGATGTTCTTGACGACGGTGCTCAGGAAGACGTCGCAGTACTGCGCCGCGCTGGTGCAGCCGTCCTGGTCGACCCAGATGACCGAGAGCTTGCCGCTGGAGTCCTTGGCGACCGCCGCGGTGCCCAGGCCGGTGCCGCCGGCGACCGGCATGATCACGTCAGCGCCCTGGCCGACCAGGGTGTCGGTGATGCTCTTGCCCTTGTTCTGGTCGATGAAGCTGTCGGCGAAGCTGCCGTTCTGCGCGGCCTTGTCCCAGCCGAGGACCTTGACGTCCTTGCTCTTGGCCTTGTTGTAGTGGGCCACACCGTCGGCGAAGCCGTCCATGAAGATGGTCACCGGCGGGATCTTCATGCCGCCGTAGGTGGCGACCTTGCCGGTCTTCGAGTAACCGGCCGCCAGGTAACCCGCGAGGAACGCGGCCTGGTGGGTCGCGAACTGCATCGGGTAGACGTTGCTGTTGCCGCTGGAGCTGTCCACGATGCCGAACTGCGAGCTGGCGCTCTCCTTCGCCACCTTCGTGGTGACGTCGCCCATCAGGCCGCCGACCGCGAGGATGAAGTTGCAGCCCTGGGTGACGTAACCACGCAGGCCCGGCTCGTAGTCGGCCTCCGAGGAGGACGCCACGTACTTCGGTTCGACATTGGGGGCCTCGGCCTTGGCGGCCTGCAGACCGGCCCACGCCGACGCGTTGAACGACTTGTCATCGATGCCACCGAGGTCGGTGACCATGCAAGCCTTGTAAGCGGCGGTCGCGGCCGCGCTGGAGCCGGTGGAGGCGCTCTCCTCCGGAGCCTCGCCACATGCGGCGGCAGCGAGCGTCAGCCCACCTGCCGCGAGAATCGCCACGATCCGCTTCCCACGTACTGGGCGCAAGACGCCCTCCTTTCGCCGCACACCGAGGTACCTGTAACTCGGGGTGAATCTCAGGTCGGGAGCGTATCCCTGGGCCCGCACCCCGGAAGGACATAGGTACGGACTGTTGGCGCACCGTTATAGCACCGCAATCACCGTGCTCACGGCCCGCTCCTTTCGGCGGGATCGGGAGGGAATTGCGCCTCTACCTGGAAACAGGGAGTTAATGTCGGGCCCGCCGCCACGCCTTGACACCGAGCACACCGACCACCGTTCCGATGGCCAGCGAGGCGGTGATCAGCAGCGCGTGCACCCACAGGAACGAGGTCGGGGCGCCGTCCGCGAACGATCGATCGTCCTTCCAGATGGCGAGCCCGAAACGCGGCCAGATCAGCCAGGTCCACACGCCGACCGCGATCAGGAACGCCGCCCACCGTCTGTTGATCACCACGGGGGCCAGTATCCCAGCGGGCTCAGCCGGTCAGCCGATCGGCTATCCGCCGCCAGCCGGCCAGCACCTCGGCGGGCGCCGGCGGAGGCCCCGGGTCCCGGCCGGACAGCCGCGGCGTGAACTCCTCGGCGCCCGGGTCCTCCGCCGCCGAGCGGGCCGACTCGACCTCCTTGCGGATCGCGTCGACCCCGTCCAGCGGCAGCAGCGGCTCGACCACGGCCATCAGGTCGTCGTCGGCCACCACGGCGCGGGCCAGGGCCAGGGCGTGGGTGTGCTCGTACGGCCCGCAGACCACCGGCTCCCAGTCCTCCAGGTCGCCGAGCGAGCCGATGGTGATCACCCACGGCCGCTCCGCGATCGGCGAGCCGGGTGGCAGATGCAACGTCACGAGTGTCCCCACCGGCTCATCATCGCGGGCGGGCGTGCCGAATCCAGGTGTTTTGCCCCACCGGGGCAGTCTTGTCGTCAGCTGACAGATCGACCACCCGGCCGTGCGGGCTGGTCGCCGCCCAGGCCGCCCCGAAGAGCAGCAGCTGGTTGAAGACGTAGAGGTAGACGAGCGCGCCGACGGCCGAACCGACCAGGCCGTACGCCGGGTTGCGTTCGACGAACCCCACGAAGGACTTGCCCACCGTGTTGAGCAGCATCAGCCCGATGCCGACCTGGAGCACCGGCGGGGTCATCCGCCGGGCGGTCATCCGCAGCCGCGGCACCGCGCCCAGCAGCGCGGCGGCCAGCAGCATGTTGACCGCCAGGGTGAGCAGCCAGCTGGCGATCGACAGCAGTGTGGTGAACCCGCCGTCGGTCAGCCAGAGCAACAGCCGCTCCAGGCCGTACACGCCGAGCTGGGACAGTGCCAGCAGGAGCAGGACGCCGACCAGCACCAGCAGGTCGACGGCCTGGCGCACACCGATGTAGCCGGGCTGCTCCCGCAGCTGCCAGATCAGCCGCTGCGAGGACCGGATCGACTCGACCCAGGCGATGCCGGTGAAGGTCAGGCCCACCAGACCGACGATGCCGACCGTCTTCTTGCTCTCCAGAATCGCCTGCACGTCCAGGAACGGCAGGTTGTCGGCGAGGAAGTCGCGAACCAGCTCGAGCAGCTCACTGTTGTTGGTGAGCAGGAAACCGAAGACCGAGTAGCCGATCAGCAGCAGGGCGAAGACCGCGAAGAACCCGTAGTAGGCGATCGCCGCGGCCAGCCGGCCACCCTGCACGCTGTCGTACCGCAGGATGGCCCGGCACAGGTGATCGAAATAGGGCGACCGGTACCGCACCGCGGTGATCCGGGCCGCGGTCGCGTCGTAGGCCCGGTCGATCGGATTCACCGGCAGACCGTAACCGACCGGTCAGCTTCCGAGCGGGAAGTCCCGGCGTGGCCGCCACGGGCCCTCCCCGCCGTGCGAGAAGAGCGTGAACGAGGCGACCTCGAATCGGGCCGAGAAGTCGGCGAGATCCTCGAACACCGCGTCCAGCGCGACGGCCGGCACGTCCTGTGCCACAGTGACGTGCGGGTGGTAGGGGAACCTGGTGTCCCGCCGCACGTCCTCCGACTTCGTGATCGCCGCGGCGAGCAGCTCGCACTCGCTGATCCCCTGTGCCAGCGCGACGAACACCACGTCGGTGACCGGCCGGAACGTGCCGGTACCCCGCAGGTGGATGGTGAACGCCGGCTGCGCCGAGGCGATCTCCTCCAGGTGCTTCTCGATCGCCGGCAGCGCGTCGTCGGCCACCTCGGTCGGGCCGAGGAGGGTGACGTGCGCCGGCGTCCAGGCGGCTTGCGGGTCACCGGCCTCCGCACGTCGGCTGGTCAGCGCCGAGCCCCAGGGCTCGGGGATGTCGATGGCGACACCGATACGGGTGATGCCCGGTGGGAACATCGGTGGTCAGGCTTCGCGGACAGGGCTGAGGAAACCCACGTTCTGGTACGCCGAGGCGAGCGTCACCGCGGACACCGCCCGGGCCTTCTCCGCCCCGAGGGCCAGGACCTTGTCGAGCTGGGCCGGGTCGTCCAGGTACAGCTTCGTCCGCTCCTGGATCGGCTTGACGAACTCGACGAGCACCTCGGCCAGGTCCTTCTTCAGGTCGCCGTAGCCGCGTCCGTCGTACGCCTCGAGGAGCTCGTCGATCGCCCGGCTGGTGAGGGCCGCGTAGATGGTCAGCAGGTTGCTGATGCCGGGTTTGTTCACCTCGTCGTAGAGGATCTCGCGCCCGGTGTCGGTGACCGCCGACCTGATCTTCTTGGCGGAGCGGGCCGGGTCCTCCAGCAGCTCGATGATGCCGTTGGGCGAGGACGCCGACTTGGACATCTTGATGGCCGGGTCCTGGAGGTCGAAGATCTTCGCGGTGTCCTTCACGATGTACGGCGAGGGCACGTTGAACGTCTTGCCGAACCGGGTGTTGAACCGCTGCGCCAGGTCACGGGTCAGTTCGAGGTGCTGCCGCTGGTCCTCGCCGACCGGCACCTGGTCGGCCTGGTAGAGCAGGATGTCGGCGGCCTGGAGGATCGGGTAGCTGAACAGCCCGACCGTGGTGCTGTCCTGCCCGGCCTTGGCCGACTTGTCCTTGAACTGCACCATCCGGCCGGCCTCGCCGAACCCGGTGATGCAGCTCAGCACCCAGCCGAGCTGGGCGTGCTCGGGCACGTGGGACTGCACGAAGAGGGTGCAGCGCTCCGGGTCGAGACCGACGGCCAGCAGCTGAGCGGCGGAGATCCGGCTACGGTTACGAAGAGTCGCCGGATCATGGCCCATGGTGATCGCGTGCAGGTCGACCACGCAGTAGAAGGCGTCATGCGTGTCCTGCATCGACACCCAGTTGCGCACCGCGCCCAGGTAGTTGCCGAGGTGGAAGGAATCGGCGGTCGGCTGAATGCCGGAAAGCACACGCGGGCGGCGGGCAACGTCGGACATGGCCGCCATTGTGTCAGGACCGGGCCTTGAACCGCGAATCACCTCGGGGGTCGCGTTCATGTTCGAACCTGTTGACTTGTGAGCGGTTCTGGGGAATTCTATGGTCGTCTGATTAGGGAAAGGGCCTGAGTCGTGAAATTGCTCGTTACCGGGGGCGCCGGATACGTCGGCAGCGTGACCAGCAGGCTGTTGCTGGACGCGGGACACGAGGTCGTCGTGCTCGACAGTCTGCGGACCGGGTTCCGGCAGGCGGTCGCCCCCGACGCCACCTTCGTCGAGGCGGACATCGCCGACGCCGCCCGTGTGCTCACCCCGGAGGCCGGGTTCGACGCCGTGCTGCACTTCGCCGGGCTGATCGCGGCCGGCGAGTCGATGGCCAAACCCGAGCTGTACTGGCACGAGAACATGGTGAAGTCGCTGGCCCTGCTGGACGCGGTGCGCGCCGCCGGAGTGCCGCGGTTCATCTTCTCGTCGACCGCGGCCGTCTACGGCAACCCGGTCGAGCTGCCCATCACCGAGTCCGCGGTCAAAGCGCCGACCAGCACGTACGGCTCCACCAAGCTGGCCTTCGACCTGGCGCTGACCTCGGAGACGTTCGCGCACGGGCTGGCCGCCGTCTCGCTGCGCTACTTCAACGTGGCGGGGGCGTACATCAGCGACGGCCACGAGATCGGCGAGCGGCACGACCCGGAGACCCACCTGATCCCGATCACCCTCCAGGCGGCCGCCGGCAAGCGGGAGAAGCTGCAGTTGTTCGGCGACGACTACCCGACCGCCGACGGCACCTGTGTGCGCGACTACATCCACGTCGAGGACCTGGCCCGGGCCCACCTGCTGGCGCTGGACGCGACGGTCGCCGGCGAGCACCGGATCTACAACCTGGGCAACGGCAACGGCTTCTCCAACCGGCAGGTCGTCGAGGCGGCCCGCCAGGTCACCGGGGCGGCCATCCCGGTCGAGATCGCCCCGCGGCGCGACGGCGACCCGGCCACCCTCGTGGCGTCGTCCGCCCGGGCCCGGGAGGACCTCGGATGGGTCCCTCGGAAGAACACCCTGGCCGACATGATCGGCGACGCCTGGACCTTCTACCGAAAGCACGTGCAATGAGCGATCTCGCGAGCGTTTCCTCGGCCGCCGCGGCGGCATTCACCGAGGCGTACGGGACCGAGCCGGCCGGACTGTGGGCGGCGCCCGGCCGGGTCAACCTGATCGGCGAGCACACCGACTACAACGACGGCTTCGTGCTGCCCTTCGCGCTGCCGCAGCGGACCGTCGCGGCGGTCGGGCCGGCGCCGGACGGCCGGTGGTCGGTCTGTTCCACCCTGGCACCCGATCCGGTGACCTTCGGCGTCACCTCACCGGGCGAGGTCACCGGCTGGGGGGCGTATGTCGCCGGGGTGGTGTGGGCGCTGCGGGACGCCGGCTTCGAGGTGCCGCCGGTCCGGATCGCCCTCGCCTCGGACGTGCCACTCGGTTCCGGGCTGTCCTCGTCGGCGGCGCTCGAGTCGTCGGTGCTGACCGCCCTGATCGAGCTCGGCGGCCTGGACGTGCCGCTGGAACGCCGGCCGGCCCTGGCCCAGCGTGCCGAGAACGTGTACGTCGGCGCGCCCACCGGCATCCTCGACCAGTCCGCGTCGATCCGCTGCCTCCAGGGGCGGGCGCTGTTCCTGGACTGCCGCAGCTACCAGGTCGAGCAGATCCCGTTCGACCTGGCCGCCGAGGGCCTGGCCATCCTGGTGATCAACAGCAACGCGCCGCACCGGCACGTCGACGGCGAGTACGGCGAACGGCGCAAGAGCTGCGAGGCGGCGGCCGCGGCCCTCGGCGTACCGGCCCTGCGTGACGTCTCCACGGCCGATCTCGCCGACGCCATGGAGCGGCTGGACGACGACGTGCTGCGCCGCCGGGCCCGGCACATCGTCACCGAGAACCAGCGCGTGCTGGACACCGTCTCGCTGCTGCGCTCCGGCCGGGTCCGCGAGATCGGCCCGCTGTTGACCGCCTCGCACGCCTCGATGCGCGACGACTTCGAGATCACCGTGGACCAGGTGGACGTCGCCGTGCAGTCCGCGCTCGAGGCCGGGGCGTACGGCGCCCGGATGACCGGCGGCGGCTTCGGCGGCTGCGTGCTGGCCCTGATCGACGCCGACCGTGCCGACGCCGTGGCCGCCGCGGTCGCCACCGCGTACGAGAAACGGGGTTTCACCGCGCCGACCTGCTGGCTCGCGGTGGCCGGCCCGGGCGCGACCCGGCTCTGACGCTTCGACCGCTCCTGCGGCGGGTATGCCCTGGTCTCGCGACCACCGCAGCGCACCCGCCGCAGGGCCGACGTCCCGGAGCCGTCCACGCCCGAGCCGGACGCCGAGCGGGTCGCGGTGCCCCACCGACACCCTCGACGGGGATTGAGCCGATCGGCCTGCCACGGCTCCACCCATTCGGGGGGAGCCGTCGGCCTTTCACCTGATCACCCGCAGGAGCGAGACCAGGGGCTCGGCAAACGGGCACGGGACTATCGTGTCCGGCATGGGGGTCAGCCCACCGTATCTTCACGGTGACACCGAGCAAGGTGTCACCGTCACCGTCGACGCCGCGGACGACGCCGCGGTCTCGCTCCTCACGGTGCGCGGGCCGTGGGACGCCCAGTTGCGCTGGACCGTGTCGACGACCTTGCGCCGGTGCTTCACCGAGCATCCGGACGGGCTCATCGTGGACCTCTCCGGGCTGCACGACCCGCACAGCGAGAGCGCCTCGACCTGGATCACCGCCCGTCGGTACGCCGCCGGCCTGCGACCGCCGGTGCATCTGGCCCTCTGTGTGCCCCCGGACCTGCCGCTCGCCGACCGCATGCAGTCTTCGGGCGCCGGACGGTATCTGCCGGTCTACGCCAAGGTGGGCCAGGCCCGGGTGGCGCTGGCGGCCCGGATCCCGGGCGACGAACGGCTCAGCGCCACGCTGCGGCCCGATCCGGACGCCCCGAGCGTGGCCCGCAACCTGGTGAGCGACGCCTGCCTGGCGTGGGGCCTGGCACGCCTGCTGCACCCGTGCCGGCTCGTCATGTCGGAGCTGGTGACGAACGCGATGGAGCACGCCGGCACCGACATCCGGGTGGTGGTGGGCCGGCGCGGCGGCGGGGTGCACCTGTCGGTGGCCGACGGGGATCCGCGCCTGCCCCGGCTGGTACGGCCCAACCGCCCGCGCCAGGACCTGCCGCTCGACGAGCGCGGTCGCGGGCTGCGGACGGTTCAGGCGACCGCCGCCCGGTGGGGCGCCCTGCCGGCCGAGGCCGGCAAGATCGTCTGGGCGACGGTCCGGCTCAGTGGGCCTCGATGATCATTCCAGCGCCGACCGTACGGTTGGTGCTCTCGTCGATCAGGATGAAGCCGCCGGTCGTCCGGTTGCGGCGGTACTCGTCGGCGAGCAGCGGCACGGTGGTGCGCAGCTTGACCCGGCCGATCTCGTTGAGCCGCAGCTCGTCGGCGGACTCGTCACGGTGCAGCGTGTTCACGTCGAGCCGGTACTGGAGGCCGCGCACCACGGCCCGGGCGGACCGGGTGGTGTGCTTGATCGAGTACTTTCCGCCGAGCCGCAGCGGAGCCGACTCGTCCATCCAGCAGATCATCGCCTCGACGTCCTGGGCGACGGCCGGCGCGTTGTGCGGCCGGCAGATCATGTCACCGCGCGAGATGTCGATCTCGTCGGTCAGCCGGACCGTCACCGACATCGGCGGGAACGCCTCGTCGACCGGGCCGTCCGCGGTCTCGATGGAGGAGATGGTGCTGGTCATCCCGGAGGGCAGGGCCATCACGTCGTCGCCCGGCTTGAGGATGCCCGAGGCCACCTGACCGGCGTAACCGCGGTAGTCGGTGACCGTGGTGGACTGGGGACGGATCACGTACTGCACCGGGAAGCGCACGTCGACCAGGTTGCGGTCGCTGGCGATGTGCACGTGCTCCAGGTGGTGCAGCAGGGACGGGCCCTCGTACCACGGCATGTTGTCCGAGCGGCTGGCGATGTTGTCGCCGTTGAGCGCGGAGATCGGGATGATCGTCAGGTCCGGCGCGTCGAGCTTCGTGGCGAACGAGGTGAACTCGTCGGCGATCTTCTCGAAGACCTCCTGGCTCCAGTCCACCAGGTCCATCTTGTTGACACACAGGACCAGGTGCGGCACCCGCAGCAGGGTGGTCAGGAAGGCGTGCCGGCGGGACTGCTCGACCAGGCCCTTGCGCGCGTCGACCAGGATCAGCGCCAGGTCGGCGGTGGACGCGCCGGTCACCATGTTGCGGGTGTACTGAATGTGGCCCGGGGTGTCGGCGATGATGAACTTCCGCCGCGGCGTGGCGAAGTACCGGTACGCCACGTCGATCGTGATGCCCTGCTCCCGCTCGGCGCGCAGGCCGTCGGTCAGCAGCGCGAGGTTGGTGTACTCGTCGCCACGGGACGCGCTGGCGCTCTCCACCGCCTCGAGCTGGTCCTCGAAGATGGTCTTGGTGTCGTACAGCAGCCGGCCGATGAGCGTGGACTTGCCGTCGTCGACACTGCCCGCGGTGGCGAACCGCAGCAGGTCCATGCCGCGGGCGGCGGCGGCGTCAGGCTCGAGAACTGCCTGGCTCATCAGAAGTAACCCTCTCGCTTGCGGTCTTCCATCGCGGCCTCGCTGACCTTGTCGTCGCCACGGGTGGCGCCGCGCTCGGTGATCCGGGTCGCCGCGACCTCGTCGATCACCTTCTCCACCGTGTCGGCCTCGGACAGCACCGCCGCGGTCTGCGACGCGTCGCCGACCGTCCGGTACCGCACCCGCCGGACCTCGGAGGTCTCGCCGTCACGCAGCCGGATGAACTCGTTGACCGCGTAGAACATCCCGTTGCGCTCGACGACCTCACGGTCGTGCGCGTAGTAGATGCTGGGGAGCTCGATGCGCTCCTTGGCGATGTAGTGCCAGACGTCCAGCTCGGTCCAGTTGGAGAGCGGGAAGACCCGGATCGACTCGCCTGGGTGGTGCCGGCCGTTGTAGAGCGACCACAGCTCGGGCCGCTGATTCTTCGGGTCCCACTGGCCGAACTCGTCGCGGAAGCTGAACATCCGCTCCTTGGCGCGGGCCTTCTCCTCGTCCCGGCGGGCGCCGCCGAAGAGGGCGTCGAACCGGTACTTCTCCACGGCGGCGAGCAGCACCGGCGTCTGGATCCGGTTGCGGGTGCCGTCCGGCAGCTCGCGCACCAGGCCGGTGTCGATCGCCTCCTGCACGCTGGCCACCACCAGGTTCAGGCCGAGCGAGGCGACCCGGCGGTCCCGGTACTCCAGGACCTCGGGGAAGTTGTGGCCGGTGTCGACGTGCATGACCGGGAACGGGATGCGCGCCGGCGCGAACGCCTTCTCCGCCAGGCGCAGCATCACGATCGAGTCCTTGCCGCCGGAGAAGAGCAGCACGGGTCGCTCGAACTCGGCCATCACCTCACGCATGACGAAGATGCTCTCCGCTTCGAGAGCATCCAGATGCGATACGCGATAGGGCTTCGTCTGGCTCATGGGTTCAGTCCCCAGACCTTTCTCCGGTGTCGGCCGGGCAGGGCAGACGTCATTGTTGCGGAAGGTGCCTCTGCAACGCAGCAAGCAACCGAGGAGCGAGATCTTTACGACAAACGACCAGGTCCGGCAACTTCGGGTCGGCCTGGTTGTAGGCCAGTGGAGTGCCGTCGATCCGAGAGGCGTGCAGACCGGTCGCCAAGGCTACCGCGACCGGGGCGGCGGAGTCCCACTCGTACTGGCCACCGGCGTGCACGTACGCGTCCGCCTCGCCGTTGATCACGGCGGCGATCTTCACTCCGGCCGAGCCCATCGGCACCAGCTCGGCGCCGACCTCCTGGGCGAGAGTGGTGACGAAGGCCGGCGGCCGGGTCCGGCTCGCCGCGATCCGGATCGCGCCGCCGGTCGCCGACTCCAGCGGCATCGGCGGGTAGGCCGGCGGCTTGTCGGTGCCGAGCGTGCAGTGCCGGGCCGGCATGGCCACCGCGCCGGCGGTCAGCCGGGCCGGGGCCGACGAGTCGGCGGTCCACAGGGCCACGTGCACGGCCCAGTCGTCCCGGCCCTCCTCGGAGAACTCCCGGGTGCCGTCCAGCGGGTCGACGATCCACACCCGGTTGGCGCCGAGCCGGTCCGGGCGGGCCATCGCGCCCTCACCCTCGCTCCAGGCGACCCGGGCGTGCTCGTCCTCCTCGGAGAGCACCGCGTCGGCGGGACGCCACCGGGCCAGCTCGGCCCGGAGCAGTTCGTGGGCGGCCTGGTCGCCGGCGGCCTTGAGAGCCTTGCCGTCGGCGAACCCCATCTCGGCACGAACCTGAAGCAGCACCTGGCCGGCGCGGTCCGCGAGCCACCGGGCGAACGCGGCGTCGATCACCGGTGGCGCGCCGCCCTCGACGGCGTCCCTCGGCCCCGCTATGCGTGCCGACGCCTTCGTCTGCTCGCCCATCGTCAAGCTCCTCACTCGTACGCCTCAGTACGCTCCCGACGACCGCACCACCGCGGTCACGGTCCTGAGCAGGATCACCAGATCCAGGCTCAACGACCAGTTCTCCACATAGCGCAGGTCGAGCCGGACCGCTTCCTCCCAGGAGAGGTCCGACCGCCCGGACACCTGCCAGAGACCGGTCATGCCCGGCTTGACGGCAAGCCGGCGCCGCACGTCGTCGGCGTAGGCGGCGACCTCGGTCGGCAGCGGCGGCCTCGGACCGACCAGCGACATCCGCCCCGACAGGACGTTGAGCAGTTGCGGGAGCTCGTCGAGCGAGAACCGGCGCAACCACCGTCCGACCGGGGTGACCCGCGGGTCGTCGCGGATTTTGAAGAGCACACCATCGTGCTCGTTGAGATGCCTCAACTCGGCCAGCCGGGCTTCGGCATCGACATACATGCTGCGGAACTTGAAGATCCGGAACAGCCGGCCGTCGCGTCCCACACGCACTTGGCGAAAGAGTACCGGCCCGCGTGAGGTAAGGCCCACGCAGAGCGCCACGGTGAGCAACACCGGGCCCAGAAGGATCAGGAGGAGCAGCGCCCCGACCCGGTCCACCAGGTCTTTCACCAGCCGCGAGCCGCCGTGCAGCCGGGGATGCTCGACATGCAGCATGGGCAGTCCGTCGAACGGCCGGATGGTGGTCCGCGCTCCGGCGACGTCCACCAGCGCGCTGGCCACCACCAGGTCCACCTCGTCGCGCTCCAGCCGCCAGGCCAGCCGCCGGACCGCGGCGCCGTCCAGCTCCGGGCAGCTCAGCACGACCACCGTGTCGGCGTCGGCCTGCTCGACCGCGCCCGCCACGTCGTCGAAGGTGCCGTAGACCGGCAGATCGGTCACCCCGATCCCGTCGGCGCCGGGCGGCAGGCAGGCGCCGACCACCTCGAGACCGTGGTACCGCTCGCGGCGCAGCTGCCGGGTGATGCCGATGACCGAGAGCTCGTGCCCGACCACGATCACCCGGCGCAGGTTCTCGCCCCGGGACCGGGCCAGGTGCAGCCGCTTGCGCAGCAGGAACCGCAACACCACGATCGCGGCGATGGCCAGCGGGAACGCCACCAGGACGTAGGACCGGGCCAGATCGAGATTCAGCGCGTACGACACGACGGCCGCCCCGCCGACCAGACCGGCCCCGCCCCGCAACACCCGCTGGTACTCGTCCGAGCCGACGAAGAGATAGCGGCGCTCGTACGCCCGGGCGGTGACCAGCACCAACAACAGCGCCAGCGGCATGAGCGCCGACCACACCAGGTACTGCCGGTTGTAGACGGTGACCTGGTCGCCGAACCTGGTGAAGAAGGTGGCCGCCCCGGCCACCACGCCGGTGGTCAGATCGGAGAGGACCAGCGCCCGCACGTAGCGGCGTTCCCAGTCCTGCCGCCGGGACATGGCCGCGTGCCGGCCGCGGGCCCGTAGGAACGGGCGGGCCGCCGTCGACCGGTTGCGGCCGCCCGGCACGTGCCGTTCGGCCGCCTGGTTCCGGGCCGGCGCCGGATCGCTCCGGACGGCCAGCGGCGGGGCGTTCTCCACGCCCGCCGCCGGAACGGGGATCCTGGTGTTGCGCCCGCTGCGCCGCTCGGCCGTGCGCTGCGGTCCCTGGTTCAGGGCCACGCCGTGCCCACCGACCGTCGGCAGCGTCACCGTGGGTTCGGTCAACGCGTCCGCCCGGTCCTCGGACACGTCCTGCGACACCTCGAACCCTCCCGTCACGTCATCCAGCGCACCGGTTCGTGCGTCCGAGTGACCAACGGTCGGACCGCGGAACGCGTCACGGGATCTTTAGATGGACAAATCAGACACCGTGATACTTGTTCTGCGCCCATTCGACGCCTTCGAGGACGATCGCCTCCACCACGTCGGCCGCCCGGTCGACCAGGAAGTCCAGCTCCTTGCGCTCCGCCGCGGAGAAGTCGGAGAGCACGTAGCCGGCCGGATCCTGCCGCCCGGGGGGCCGTCCGATGCCGAAGCGCACCCGCGCGTACTCCTTGCTGGCGAGCGACTTGGACATCGAGCGGAGTCCGTTGTGACCGCCCTCGCCTCCGCCTCTTTTCGCCCGAACCTGCCCGAACGGCACATCAAGCTCATCATGCACCGCGATCACCTGCGCCACCGGCACTTTGAAGAACTGCGACAGCGCGACCACCGGAGCACCGGACAGGTTCATGTACGTCAGCGGCTTGAGCAGAATCAGTTTCGGCCCGATGCGCCCACCGACAGAGCCCAGCCGCCCCTCGGCGGCCTCGGCCTGCGCCCGCTTCGCCCGCCCGAACCTCCCACCGATCCGGGAGGCCAGCAGGTCCGCCACCATGAACCCCACGTTGTGCCGATTCCCGGCGTACTCCCGGCCCGGGTTGCCCAGGCCGACCACCAGCCAGGGTGCCTCGTCGCTCATCCCTCTCGCCTCCCGCCGCATACACATCAGGGAAAGTGCCGGCCGGCACTTTCCCTGATATCTGGCTTACCGCTGCTGCGCGACAGACTTACTCCGCGCTGTCGCCCTCGACCGCGGCCTCGTCCTCGGCCGGAGCCTCGTTCGACTGGGCGGCGTTGATGACCGCGAGCACCAGCTCCGGCTCGACCGCCAGCTCGACGCCCTTGGGCAGCTTCACGTCACCGGCGGTGATGTGCGTGCCCGCCTCGAGGCCGTCGATCGAGACCTCCAGCTCGGACGGGAGGTGCAGCGCCTCGGCGACCACCGCGACGGTGTTCGACTCGTGCACGATCAGGGTGTTCTTGGCGGCCTCGCCCGTCAGCACGACGGCGATGTCCACCTGGATCCGCTCGCCACGCTTCACGATCAGCAGGTCCACGTGCTCGAACGTGTCACGGATCGGGTCACGCTGGATCGCCTTCGGCAGGGCCAGGGTGGCCGCCGCGTTGCCGGCGATGTCGATGGTGAAAATCTGGTTGATGCCGCCGTGGCGGATGGCGGCCGCGAACTCACGGGCCGGCAGGGCGATGTGCTGCGGCGCCTCGCCGTGGCCGTACAGCACGGCGGGCACGAGACCGGCCCGGCGCGTGCGGCGGGCACCACCCTTGCCGAACTCGGTACGGGGCTCGGCGCTGATCTTTACCTCGGACACGGGGAAACTCCTGAAACTCTTCGATGCGGGCTGCGTCTAAGTCTGCGGCTGCGGTATCCGGCAGTGCTGCGGTGGTGGCCGCCGGCGGCGCTTGGCCGTCGAGGGCGTTGGTGTTCCTGGCGCTGCCGGGCAAGGGGCGCGCTGGGCACAGGCCCGGAGCACCGCGTCGATGACGGCACCTCGAGTGGACTGCGAACCTCAGCAGACCACGAGGCACCCTCGCCGTGGCAACCGCACCAGCTTACCTGGCACGATCGTGCATCAGTCAGCGGGTCCGTCCGGCTGGCGCGTCCGCGAAAAAACGACGCTACTGATGCGAGTTGCACCACATGGGAAAGGCGCCCGCCGAGTCGACGGGCGCCTCACGAGCCACACAGGTCAGCTGAGGCCACCGAACAAAGTGGTCACCGAGCCGTCGTCGAACACCTCGCGGATCGCCCGGGCCAGCAGCGGCGCGATGGAGAGAACGGTGATCTTGTCGAGCCGCTTCTCCGGGGAGAGCGGCAGTGTGTTCGTCACCACCAGCTCACTGATCTGGCTGTTCTTCAACCGCTCGGTGGCCGGGTCGGAGAGCAGCGCGTGGGTGGAGGCCACGATCACATCGGCCGCGCCCTCCTGGAACAGGATGTCGGACGCCTTGGCGATCGTGCCACCCGTGTCGATCATGTCGTCGACGATCAGGCAGACCCGGCCCTCGACCTCGCCGACCACCCGGTTCGCCACCACCTGGTTCGGCTTCAGCGGGTCACGGGTCTTGTGGATGAAGGCCAGCGGGCAGCCGCCCAGCCGGTCGGTCCAGCGCTCGGCCACCCGCACCCGGCCGGAGTCCGGCGCGACCACGGTCATCGGCCGGCCCGCGTACTTCTTCTGCACGTAGTCGGCCAGGATGTCCATCGCGAACAGGTGGTCCACCGGGCCGTCGAAGAAGCCCTGGATCTGCGCGGTGTGCAGGTCCACCGTGAGGATGCGGTTGGCGCCCGCCGTCTTCAGCAGGTCGGCCACCAGTCGCGCGGAGATCGGCTCCCGGCCGCGGTGCTTCTTGTCCTGCCGCGAATACGGGTAGAACGGCAGCACCACGGTGATCCGCTTGGCCGAACCTCGTTTCAGGGCGTCGATCATGATGAGGGTCTCCATGACCCACCGGTTGACGCCCTCGGTCACCGACTGGACGACGAACGCGTCCGAGCCACGAACCGACTCCTTGAAGCGGACGAAGATCTCACCGTTGGCGAACTCGTACGAGTCCGACGGGGTCGGTGCCACACCGAGCACCTGACCGATCTCCTCGGCCAGGTCGGGGAAACCCCGGCCGGAGAAGAGCATCAGACTCTTACGGTTCTCGGCGACGATGCTGCCCATCGGCTCGCTGCTCCCGTGGATTAGGGGGTTTGGGGTTCGCATGAAGTATCCCTGGCGGCAACGTAACCGCCACGTTTCGAGGGCCTCGCGTGGGATGGCTCACCCCGGCTGGATCAGTCCTGTTCAGGGGTGATATCCGCGGCCTTGGCAGCGGCTTCCGCGGACACCGTCCCGGGACGGGCGCGAGCCACCCAGCCCTCGACGTTCCGCTGAGGCGCGCGGGTGATCCCGAGATCGCCGGCCGGGACGTTCTTCTGGACCGCGCTGCCGGCCGCCACGTACGCCCCGGGGCCGATCTCCACCGGCGCGATGAGCACCGTGTCCGACCCGACGAAGGCCGCCTCGCCCACGGTGGTGTGGCTCTTCCGCACCCCGTCGTAGTTGGCGAAGATCGTGCCGGCGCCGATGTTGGCCTTGGCCCCGATCGTGGCGTCGCCCACGTACGTCAGGTGTGGCACCTTGGCGCCCGCGCCGAGCTCGGCGTTCTTCGCCTCGACGAAGCCACCGATCTTGGATTTCTCACCCAGACGAGTGCCCGGGCGCAGGAACGAGTACGGCCCGACGGTCGCCGCCGGGCCGATCTGCGCCCCGATCGAGTGAGTGCGCAGCACTGTGGCGCCCGCCGCCACGGTGGTGTCGATCAGCGTGGTGTCCGGCCCGATCACCGCTCCGGTCGCCACCGAGCTGGCGCCGCGGATCTGCGAGTTCTGGTCGACGGTCGCGTCCGGCTCGAGCGTGGCGGTCACGTCGATCCAGGTGGTGGCCGGGTCGAGGATCATCACGCCGGAGCGCATCCACGCCTCGTTCACCCGGTCGCGCATCAGCACCCGCAGCTGGGCCAGCTCGGCGCGGTCGTTGCAGCCGAGCGTCTCGTGCGCGAACTCGGCCACCTCGATCGCCACCGGGTGCCCCTGGGCCGCCAGGATCGCGAAGACGTCGGTCAGGTACTCCTCGCCCTGCGAGTTGTCCGTGGACAGCTTGCCCAGCGCCTCGCGCAGCAGCACCGCGTCGAAGGCGTAGATCCCCGAGTTGATCTCGCGGATCCGGCGCTCCTCCGGGGTGGCGTCCTTGTTCTCGACGATGCGCTCCAGGTTGCCGTCGGCGCCCCGCACGATCCGCCCCAGCCCGCCCGGCTCGGCCACCTCGGCGCTGAGCACGGTCGCGGCGGCGCCGGCCTTCTCGTGTGTGGCGAGCAGCGCCTCCACCGTCTCCGGGCGCAGCAGCGGCACGTCACCGCTGAGCACCACCACGGTGCCGGTCAGGCCGGGCGCCGCGTCCAGCGCGATCCGCACGGCGTGGCCGGTCCCGTTCTGCTCGGCCTGCAGCACCGGGGTCGCCTCCGGTGCGGCCTCGGCCAGGAACGCGCCGACCTCGTCGGCCTTGTGCCCGACGACCACGACGGTGCGGTCGGTGTGGATGGCCTGGGCGACGGCCAGGACGTGCCCGAGAAGGGTCCGGCCGAGCAGCGGCTGGAGAACCTTGGGTGTTGCGGACTTCATACGCTTGCCCTCGCCGGCGGCGAGGACGACGACGGTACGGCTGGGGGCCTGACTCACGCGGGACTCCATCGTTTCGCAGTGGCTTATCCAAAGGGCGACTTGACGCGGTCGCAGCCAACGGTCTTTACCACAAGAAAAGCTCGGCCGCCAGGACTCGAACCCGGAAAGCTAGGACCAAAACCTAGAGTGTTGCCAATTACACCACGGCCGACTGGTTCTGGTGACAGCCTAGCGCCCCGGCACGAGGCCGCGATAAGCGGACGACACCTCTCCAACAACCGCCTTGACCACACCCTCCATCCGCCAGTAGTGCTGCCTGCTCTTCGGTGCATCGACGGTAAGGCAGCCGTGGTAGTCCTGCCCGACGTTGTGGCGGACCGTCTGCGGCACATGCGTCTTGATCGTCGGTTTCCGGAAAGCGTCTCGAGGTATCTCCAGCGTCTCCGCCCACCAGTCTGCAGCCGCCGACGCATCGGCTGTCTCATGAATACTCACCCGGTAACTGAGCTCACCCAAGCTGTACCCATTGAGCTGCAGAAATCGCAGATGCAACCGCAGCAGTCCCGGATCACTGTTAATGAACGTCAAGCGGTCGCCGCGGGCCCAGGGCTTCGATTTCGCCCCCTCACACCAGTAGGCGATCGCCCCCATCAGGAGCACATCCCGATCCGACAGCGAGCCGACCTCCTGGGCCGCTGCGGCTTGAATCTCGGCCTGCCGCTGGTCGCGGTCTGCCCGGAACTCGTCCCAACGGCCCGCGACCCGCTTCTTTGCCAACTCTCTCTTCTCCCGGGCACGCTCGCTGTCGCGATCGAGCGGAACATGCCCCACCCAGGTGAAAGCTGTCGATTTCGCGACACCCATCCGAGTGGCGATGTCGTTGATCGACCATCCCGCCTCCCGCAGTTCGGCAGCCTGCCGTCGCAAGTCGTCCTTCGCGTTAGGCCGACGGGTCCATTCGGGCGGCTCGATCCCGCGCAGCCAGTCGGTCAGCGTCCCGTTGCTCACGCCGAAGATCTTGATCAGCTGAGATCGTGACAGCCCCGGGTCCACTCGCAGCCGTCGCGCCTCCGCACGCATCTCATCCCTGTCCATAGCGACCTTCTCCGCGTGACAACTAGGCCTGGATGACCTTGCTTTGTGAAAGCTTGCCCTTTAATAACTGGTCACGGAGCAAGTGTAGCGCGCGGCGATGTCGCGTGGAAAGGGGTGGACCAGGTGTAGATGGCAGGATGTGCCGGTGACTGAACGTGGGGACACGGATGCGAAGCAACGGCGGATACGGATGCCTGCGGCGCAGCGCCGCGAGCAGCTGATCACGGTCGGCCGTGAGCTGTTCGCCGAGCGCGGCTTCGATGCCACCAGCGTCGAGGAGGTGGCGGCCCGGGCGAAGGTGTCGAAGCCGGTGGTCTACGAGCATTTCGGCGGCAAGGAGGGCCTGTACGCGGTGGTCGTCGACCGCGAGGTGCGTGCCTTGCTGGACCGGATCACCACAGCGCTCACCGCGGGTCATCCACGGGAGCTGCTGGAGCAGGCGGCGATGGCATTGCTGGACTACATCGACGAGGAGCCGCATGGCTTCCAGGTGCTGGTTCGCAACTCGCCGGTGTTGTCGGAGTCAGGCAATTTCTCCAGCGTGATGGGCGATGTGGCGCATCAGGTGGAGCACATTCTCGGTGCCGAGTTCAAGGGCCGGGGTCTCGATCCGAGGTTCGCCGAGCTCTACTCGCAGGCGCTGGTCGGGATGGTGGCCCTGGTCGGGCAGTGGTGGCGGGAGACGCGCAAGCCGAAGAAGGAGATCGTCGCCGCGCACCTGGTCAGCCTCGCCTGGAACGGCCTCTCCCACCTGGAGGCAAAACCGGGCCTGATCACCCGCCGGATCCGCTGAGCGCCACCTGGAGGCAAAACCGGGCCTGATCACCCGCCGGGTCCGCTGAGCGGTCCCCGGCGGGTCACCGGGGCGAGAATCAGGCGGTACGGCCTTCGCGCACCTGCCGCGGCGCGCCGACCTGGGACGGCGGGGCGCTCTTGCTGTACAGACTCACCAGGATCAGCAGCAGGCCGACCAGGTAGGTGACGATCACGGTCGACATGGTGAAACCGAAGATGTTCAGATCGTCGGTGCGCAGCATCATCAGTTCGTAGGTGCCGAGCACCAGCAGGCCCCAGCCCAGGTACTGGTCGATGGCGACGTCGATGTTGCGGCCGATCGCGGTGCCGAGCAGCACGAGCGCGCCGAGCGCCAGCGAGATGGTCGACCACAGCATGTTGCTGCCCTGGCCGAGGACCCGGACGCCGGGGCCGGTGAACTCCTCACCGGAGGTGCCGATGAACCCGATGATGCCGAAAGCCACCAGGTAGGCGCCGGTGACGAAGCCGACGATCCGGTAGATCGGCCGAAGCGGGTGATTGACCGGGGTGTGCGCCATGGTTTCGGTCTCCAAGGTCGGGTGTCTTCGAGCAGATTCTCGCGTATCCCCGACAAGCGGCGCAGGCACACCCCCCGGATCGGCGAGGCCTATTCGCGACGGTGAATTACAAAGCGGTCAAACCGCACCGATCGGCACCTTCATTCGGACACCTGCTCCGCCAACTCGAGCCAGGCCTCCTCGGCCACCGACTTCTCCTGCCGCACGGCCTTGAGCTGAGCCTCCAGCTCGATCAGCTTGTCGTAGTCGCTGCCGTGCTCGGCCAGGCTCTCGTTGATCTTCGCTTCCCGGTCGGAGAGCTTCTCCATCTGCCGCTCCAGCCGGGACAGGTCCTTCTTCGCCTGGCGCAGCTCGCCGGAGGACAGGCCCGGCCCCGCGGGCGCCTTACCGGCCGCCGGCGTGGCCGGCCGGCCGGGGGACGCGACACGGGCAAGGTACTCGTCGACCCCGCCGGGCAGGTGCACGAGGCGACCGTCGCCGAACATGCCGAACACCGTGTCGGTGACCCGCTCCACCAGGTACCGGTCGTGGCTGGCCACCACCATGGTGCCCGGCCACGAGTCGAGCAGGTCCTCCAGCGCGGCCAGGGTGTCGGTGTCCAGGTCGTTGGTCGGCTCGTCGAGCAGCAGCACGTTCGGTTCGGTGGCGAGCAGGCGCAGCAGCTGCAGCCGCCGCCGCTCACCACCGGACAGATCGCTCACCGGTGTCCAGATCCGCTTGTCGGTGAAGCCGAACACCTCGGCGAGCTGACCGGCGGACAGCTCCCGGTCGCCCAGCTTGACCCGTTTCGCGACCTCCTCCACCGCCTCCAGCAGGCGCAGCTCGCCGGGCAGTTCCTTGAGCTCCTGGGAGAGGAAGGCGGGACGGACCGTCGATCCGGTGACGAGCCGGCCGCCGTCCGGCTTGGTGACCCCGGCGAGCAGCCGCAGCAGGGTGGTCTTGCCGGCGCCGTTGGCGCCCAGCACGGCGATCCGGTCACCGGGGCCGACCTGCCAGGTCAGGTCCTCGAAGATGTTCTTCGGCCCGGCGTTCAGCCGGACCCGCTCCAGATCGAAGACCTGCTTGCCGAGCCGGGTGGTGGCGAGCCGCTGAAGGCTGACCGCGTCCCGCACCGGCGGGACGTCGGCGATCAGCTCGTTGGCCGCGTCGATCCGGAACTTCGGCTTCGACGTCCGGGCCGGCGGGCCACGGCGCAGCCAGGCGATCTCCTTGCGCAACAGGTTCTGCCGGCGGGCCTCGACGGCCGCGGCGACCCGCTGACGCTCGGCGCGGGTCAGCACCCAGGCGGCATAACCGCCCTCGTACGCCTGCACCTGCTCATCCACGACCTCCCAGGTCATGGTGCAGACCGCGTCCAGGAACCAGCGGTCGTGGGTGACCACGAGCAGCGCGCCCCGGCGGGCCAGCAGGTGCTTGGCGAGCCAGTCGACACCGGCGACGTCCAGATGGTTGGTCGGCTCGTCCAGGATCAGCAGGTCGCTCTGCCGGACCAGCAGCGCGGCCAGGGCCACCCGGCGGCGCTCGCCACCGGACATCGGCCCGACCGGGGTGTCCAGCCCGAGGTAACCCATGCCGAGGCCGTCGAGGATGGTGCGCACCCCGGCGTCACCGGCCCACTCGTGCTCGGCGCCCATGCTCTGCGGCAGCCAGGCGGTGCCCAGCACGACGTCACGCACGGTGGCCTCGCCGGCCAGCGTGAACGTCTGCGGCAGCGAGGCGACCCGCAGGTCACGGCGGTGGGTGACCCGGCCGGAATCCGGCTCCTCGGTCTTGGCGAGCATGCGGAGAAGGGTCGACTTGCCGGCGCCGTTGAGACCGACGATCCCGATGCGGGCGTCGTCGTCCAAGCCGAGCGACACGTCGGTGAGCAGCTGACCGGCGGCGCCGTAACCCTTGCTGACCCGGTCCAGGTTGATGATGTTGGCCACGATGCGCCTAGATTACCCGCGCGCCCGGCTGCGGACCGCGCGCGGTGACCGCCGCCCGGCACACCCCGGCCTCGGTGATCCCGGACGCGAGCCGCTGCGCGTGGCTCGCGTCGGCGGCCAGGAAGACGCAAGTGGGGCCGGAACCGGAGACCAGCCCCGCGATGGCGCCCGCCTCCTGGCCCGCGGCCAGCACGTCGGCCAGTTGCGGGCGCAGCGCGAGCGCGGCCGGCTGCAGATCGTTGCCGAGCGCCGCGCCCAGCACCTTCGGGTCGCGCTGGCGCATCGCGGCCATCAGCTCGTCCGGGCCGCCGAGCGGCTCGGGCGACCCCGGACCGGAGCCGGCACGCAGCCGGTCCAGCTCGCGGTAGACGGCCGGAGTGGACAGCCCCCCGTCGGCGATCGCCACCACCCAGTGCCAGGTGGTCGGGCGGGCCAGGATGGGACTGACCGCCTCACCGTGGCCGGTGCCCAGGGCGGTGCCGCCGTGCAACAGGAACGGCACGTCCGAGCCGAGCTCGGCGCCGACCTCGGCCAGCTCCTCGCGGGACATGCCGAGCCCCCAGAGCATGTCGCAGGCGATCAGGGTGGCGGCCGCGTCGGCGCTGCCCCCGGCCAGCCCACCGGCCAGCGGGATGCTCTTGCGCAGGTGCAGCCGCGCATAGGCCGGGACGCGCCCACGGGCGGCCAGCGCCCGGGCGGCCCGGATGATCAGATTCGACTCGTCCAGCTCCAGCTCACCGGCGCCCTCACCCTCCATGGTCAGCGTGAGGGTGTCCCCGCGGCGGGCGGTGAGCTCGTCGAAGAGGCTGATCGCGTGGTAGACGGTGTTCAGCTCGTGAAACCCGTCCGGCCGCAGCGGGCCGACCCCCAGATGCAGATTGATCTTCGCTGGAACACGCACCTTCACCGGACCGTGGTGCGGGCGCGGCTCGTCATCGTCCGGTCCCCACGCCTCTGTCACGGAGCGATGTCCCGGATAGCTTCCGCGGTCATGAGTTCATCTCCTCGGGCTCTGCACCGGACGGGCTGAGCTTACCGCCGTACCCCTGCTGTCGGGCCGCGCCCGCGATCGCGGCGAACTCACCCACCGTGAGCGACTCCCCCCGGGCCTGAGGGCTGACCCCGGCGGCGCGCAGCACCGCCTCGGCCCGGTCCGGCCCGCCCGCCCAGCCCGCCAGGGCGGCGCGCAGCGTCTTGCGGCGCTGCGCGAAGGCGGCGTCGACCACCGCGAAGACGGCGGCCCGCTCGACACCGGCCGGCGGCTCCCGGCGGGTGAACGCGACCAGTCCCGAGTCCACGTTGGGCACCGGCCAGAACACCGCGGGCGGCACCTTCCCGGCCGGCCGGGCCTCCGCGTACCAGGCCAGCTTGACCGACGGCACGCCGTACACCTTCGAGCCGGGACCGGCGGTGAGCCGGTCGGCGACCTCCTTCTGCACCATGACCAGCCCACCGCGCAGCGCCGGCAGCTCGGCCAGCAGGTGCAGCACCACCGGGACCGCCACGTTGTACGGCAGATTGGCCACCAGCATGGTGGGCGGCGGGTCGAACCGGTCGCCGGTGACCCGGAGCGCGTCGGCCGGGTGCACGGTCAGGTGCGATGCGGTGACGGTGTCCGGCAGGGCCCTGGCCAGGGTCGGGTCGATCTCCACGGCGTGCACGTGCCGGACCGCGCCGACCAGTCCCAGCGTCAGCGAACCGAGACCCGGGCCGACCTCCAGCGCCACGTCGTCCGGGCGCAGGGCGGCGGCCGCCACGATCCGGCGGATCGTGTTCGGGTCGTGCAGGAAGTTCTGGCCGAGCTTCTTGGTCGGCGCGACGCCGAGGCGCGCGGCCAGGTCCCGGATCTCCGCCGGGCCGAGAAGTGCGTCAGCCATGGCCAGAGCCTACGGTGACCTCACCGCCAGCCGCCGAAGACCTCCTCGCCGTTCGCGGAGATCGCCGCGCACAGCGTGTCGAGGTCGGCGCCGGTCGTGGCGGCGAGCGCCCGCATGGTCAACGGAACGAGGTAGGACGCGTTGGGCCGCCCCCGGTACGGCATCGGCGTGAGATAGGGCGCGTCGGTCTCCACCATCATCTGCCCGGGCGGGGTGATCGCCGCCGCCTCCCGCAGACCGGCGGCGTTCGCGAAGGTGACGGTCCCGGCGAAGCTCAGGTAGTAGCCGCGGCGCACACACTCGGCCGCGAACTCGGCGTCCCCGGAGAAGCAGTGCAGCACCACCCGGTCCGGCGCGCCCTCGGAGTCGAGCACCCGCAGCACGTCGGCGTGCGCGTCCCGGTCGTGGATGATCAGCGCCTTGCCGTGCCGCTTCGCGATGGCGATGTGCGCGCGGAAGCTGACCTCCTGCGCGGCGCGGCCCTCCTCCCCGGTACGGAAGGTGTCCAGCCCGGTCTCGCCGATGCCCCGCACCCGGGGCCGGGCGGCCAGCGCCTCGATGACGCGCAGCGCCTCGTCCAGATCGGAGAGTCGCGGCGCCTCGTTCGGGTGAAGCGCCACCGTCGCCAGAATCGACTCATGGCGCTCGGCCAGGTCGGCGCCCCAGCGGGACGAGTCGACGTCCACCCCCACCTGGACGAGCCGGTCCACACCGCTCTTGGCGGCCGCGCCGATCAGCGCCTCGACCGGGTCGCCGGTGCCGTCCCCGGGCCTGCCCGCCTCCTGAACCGTGAGGTCGAGATGGGTGTGGCTGTCGAAGACCGGAACCGCGAGCGGTTCGGGCGCCGGTGGGAACTCGCCGGCCCGGCGGGCTTCCTTGGCCCGGCGCCGGTCTGATGGGGACTGACCCGAGGGAGACGAAGGCATGTGAGACATTGTGCACGCCGGGATTTCCGGTAACCGGGAGTTCATCCGATATCCACCGCCATCACTTAGGTTGCGCCGCGTGACCGTGACCGGTGAGGAGAGCGAGCTGGGCGCCGACCCGCTCGATCCGCCCCTGATGGCCCCGCTGCGCCGCGACCTGACCTGGCAGCAGGTGCAGTCGATGAGTCAGTCGGTGGGCTACCGGGACGACCCGGCGCTGCGCCGGATCCGGTCCACCGCGGCGATCCGCCGGGGCACCCGGATGACCAAGATCCTGTCCGCCGCCCAGGTCGCCGGCCACCTCGGCGGCTGGCCGCCGTACGGGTTCTGCTACCGCGCCTGTGACCTCGCCCACCTGCGCGAGCCCGAGCATCTGGCGCTGCTGCGCACCGACGGCGTGACCGACTCGCACGTCACGTACGCGCTGCGCTGGCGGGCCACCGACCCGCTGGACTACGAGATCCCCGGCGACCCCGCCCAGCCGGGCCTGGCCGCGCTGCCGGGGCACTCCCGGATCGGGCCCATGGTGCTCGGCACCGGCTTCACCCCGAGCACCGACGACCTCATCCCGGAGTATGTGACGGCCGGCTTCGCGGACCTGCCGATGCCCGCCAACGCGCAGCTCCTCGCGCATGTGCCGGGCGGGGACGAGGTGGTGCTGTACACGTACCAGCCGGAGCAGCACGGGTGGCTGCGCCTGGCCGGGCCACGCTGGCGGAACCTGCTGTCGGAGATCCCCGGCGGCAGCCCGGACCGGGAGTACGTGCCGTGCACGGCGGCCGGGTCGGCCCGGCTGGTCGGCCGGATCGACGACAAGGAGTACGAGGCGGTCGCCGACCCGCCGGGCGAGTTCCGGGTGCGGGCGCTGACCCGCGCGGCCCGCTATCCGGTGCGGACGCTGAGCCGCCGCGCCGAGCAGGCACGATGGCGCGGGGTCTCCTGCTGGGTGCTCCAGCGCGACGAGACGTGGGCGCGGCTGCGGCTGCTGCGCCCCGAGGTGGACGGGATCAACACGACCGGGGCACGGTGCTACGAACGCGGCGTCTACGAGGCGTGGGCGCCGGTCGACGAGCTGTCCGACCACCACATCGCGGACATCGCCTACCCGATGTAGGTCAGCTCTTGGTGAGGGTGACCTGCCGGGCCCGCTCGGTCAGGTTGCCCGCCCGGTCGAAGGTCCACGCGTAGACCAGGAACTGTCCCCGGCTCACCCCGGACGGCATCCGCACCGCCCACTTGCCCTTGCTCACGGTGACCCGCACGCCGTTGTTCGAGCAGTACGTCATGAACTGCGCGTCCGTGTAGAACCGCTTCCACTTGCGCTGCGGGGTCAGGCAGTACAGCTTGCCGCTCGAGGTGGACCGGGCCACCGTCATCCACACGTGCGTCACGCCGGAGGCCTTGTCGGAGGCGGTGCCGCGCACCGTCTTCCACGAGCTGACCCGGCTCGGCTTGGACGGCTTGGTGATGCTCAGCGACGGCCGCACCGCGTCGGCCTGGACCCGCACCGTCCCGATGGCCCGGTAGGCGCTCCATCCGTTCGCGTTCCAAAAAGCGATCTTCAGGGTACGGGCGCCGGTGATCTTCCGGCTGGTGTCCCACCGGCCGTTGGTGGCGTCCCAGTCGTACAGGAGCGAGGTGTTGTAGCTGCCGGTCTTCGGCGACAGGCTGGACCGGTAGTTGTTGCCCCAGTCGATCGACACGTAACGGGTGCCGGCCGGCAGGCTGGTGATCTTCACGGCGAACGGGTAGCCCTGGTAGACGCTGCTCCGGCTGAGCGAGTACTTCCCGGACGGGTTGGCCACCGCGACCGCCCGGGTGAGGGCGCGGGCGTTCCCGGCCCGGTCGGTCATCGTCACGGTGATCGTGTACGACGCGACCCGGGTGTACTGCTTGGTCGCGCTGCTCGCGCCGGCCGCGAGGGTCTGCGTCGTGCCGTCACCCCAGTTGACGACCCGGGTGATCTGCGGGTCGGTGTCGGTGTCGTCCTGGAAGTCGGCGCTGGTCTGGCTGAGCTGAACCGACTGGCCGAGCCAGAGTGACGTGGCGTTCACCCGGAACGTCCCGGTCGGTGCCGACGCGTCACCGGTCGGGCCGGTGGTCGGCGCCGTGGTGGTGGGGTCCGTGGTGGGCGTCGTCGTCGGCTCGGTGGTCGGTGGCGTCGTCGGTGGCGTCGTCGGCTCGGTGGTGGTCTGCTCCGGCGTCGGCGAGGTCGTCGTCTGCTCCGGCGTCGGCGAGGTGGTCGTCTCCTCCGCCGTCGGCGAGGTCGTCGTCTCGGTGGGGTCCACCGTGGTGTCGGTCGACTCGCCGGCCAGGTTGGCGAGCGTTGCGGCCGGGCCGGCCGCAGTGGCGGGGGACGTGAAGACCACGCCGGCGGCCACCATGACGCCACTGACGATCGCGGCCACGAGGGGACGGGCGTGGCGGAACTTCAACTTCGACTCCTTCGGCGGGAACCGCTCGAAGGACGCGAAAAACCCAGGCCTCCCCGCGGTTGTCGCGACGCTACCCCACCCCCGGATCACGATCAATCCTGCGGAGGTCCCGGAAACAGCACCGCCCGCCGGAGATCGACTCCGGCGGGCGGCGGGCGGAAAACCTCAGGTCAGCTGCGGGTGATCCGCGAGGTGCGGTAGGTGGAGCGGAAGTAGTCGGCGTAGTCGTAGACCCATGCCTCGGCCACGAAGAACTGGTTCTTGCCGAGGCCGGCGGGCAGCTTGAGCGCCCACTTGCCGTTCTTGATCTTCACCTTGACGCCGGTCGCGTAGCAGTACTTGTCGACGTCGGCGTCGCTGTAGTACCGCTTCCACTTCCGGGCCGGGGTGAGGCAGTAGGCCTTGCCGGTCTTGGTGACCCGGAAGGCGGTGACACCGAGGTGCCGCACGCCGGAGCCCTTGTCGGCGACCGTGCCCGTGATGGTCTTCCAGGCACTGGCCCGGCTCGGCGAGGACGGCTTCTTGATCGTCACGGTCGGCTTCCACTTGTCCTTGAGGACGTTGAGGGAGCCGATCGTCTGCCAGGCGCCGTAGCCCTTGTCGTTACCCCAGGAGATCCGGAGAGTGCGGGTGCCGGAGATGCGAGCGTTGCTGACCTTGACGTGCCGCTGCGCCGCCGGGTCCCACTTCCACCGGTACAGGATGCGGCTGGTGACCGATTTCGTCTTGGTGTAGTGGGACGAGTCCCAGCCGTCGCTCCAGTCGAGCGCGTACTTCGTCGCCCCGGCCGGGACCTTGCCGATCTTCACCGTGATAGCGGCGCCCTGGTAGACGCTCTTGCGGCTGAGCGAGGCCTTGCCGGCGGGCACGGTGACCGCGACCGTGCGGGCCGGGATCGCCGACGTGTTGCCGGCCGGGTCGGTGATGGTCACCGTGACCTTGAAGGATCCGGCCCGGGTGTACGACTTGCGCGCGACGTACGTGGTCGGGCTGAGCACCGTGCTGGTGCCGTCACCCCAGCTCACCACCCGCTTGAGGGTGTCGTTGGTGTCGCCCGGGTCGCTGTAGTCCCACGACTCCTGAGTGAACTTGATCTGCTGCCCGGTCCAGACCGAGGTGTGGTCGAGCGCGAAGGTGCCGGTCGGCTTCGTGGTGTCCGGGACCGGATCCGGCGTGGTCGGACTGGGCGTCGGATCCGGGGTCGTCTCCGTCGGGGTGGGCGTCGGCGTGGGGTCGGGCGGGGCGGGCTCGGTCGCGTCCAGGCCGGTGGCCGACTCTTCGGTGACGGTCTGCGGGTTCTTCCCGGTGGGCCCGTTGGTGGAGGAATCCGGGCGTGCGTAGGCCGGCGTGCCGAGCAGTGCGCTGCCCGCAAGGAGGGCGCCACCGACGAAGGCGGCGGCAAGGCGTGTCTTCACAGAACTCCTTCAAGGGGATGGCTGCCACTCGAAGGAGCTGAGATGTCGTTACCGAAACGTACCGACGAAACGCCCCCGTCCCCGTGGCTCTGTGAAGATACCGAACCACTGGACATCGATCAATGCATTTGAACGCGGCAATTCCGCGTGTGGGTTTCGGGTCCGAATCGCACCCGAAACCCACACGCGGCTCAGGACTCGTCGCCGCCCAGACGGGCCAGCTCCTCCTCGATCACGGACGGGTCGAGCTTGCGGAACACCGGCTTCGGCGCCGCCAGCGGGGTACCCGCTACCAGCGGCACCGACTCCCAGCGCGCGCCCACCCGGTAGTCACCGGTCAGCACCGGGTAGCCGGGGCCGCCGTCCAGATCCTCGACCTCCTCGATCCGCGGCATCGGGGCGTGCACGCCCTCGCCGCCGAGCAACTCGAACACCTTCTGCGCGGAGTGCGGCAGGAACGGGGTGAGCAGCGTGTTGGCGTCACTCACCACCTGAAGCGCGACGTGCAGGACGGTGGCCTGGCGCGGCTTGTCCTCCTCGGACTTCAGCTTCCACGGAGCCTGCTCCGACAGGTACCTGTTGGCCTCGGCGACCACCTTCATGGCCTCGCCGATCGCCGCCTTCTGCCGGTGCTTGCCGATCAGCTCGCCGACCGTCGCGAAACCGGCCTTCGCCACCGCGAGCACCGCCTCGTCCTCCGGCGTCAGCGGACCGGCCGCCGGGATCTCGCCGAAGTTCTTCGCGGTCAGCGAGATCGACCGGTTGACCAGGTTGCCCCAGCCGGCCACCAGCTCGTCGTTGTTGCGCCGGACGAACTCGGCCCAGGTGAAGTCGGTGTCGTTGGACTCCGGCCCGGCCGCCGCGATGAAGTACCGCAGCGCGTCCGCGTCGTACCGCTCCAGGAAGTCGCGGACGTAGATGACCACCCGGCGGGACGAGGAGAACTTCTTGCCCTCCATCGTCAGATACTCGCTGGAGACCACCTCGGTGGGCAGGTTGAGCTTGCCGAACGAACCCGCCTCGCCACCGGAGTCGCCCTCGCCGGAGTAGCCGAGCAGCAGGGCCGGCCAGATCACCGAGTGGAAGACGATGTTGTCCTTGCCCATGAAGTAGTAGCCGAGCGCGTCCTTGCCCTGCGCGTCGGCCGACCACCACTGCCGCCACGCCTCCGGGTCCCCGGTACGCCGGGCCCACTCGATGGACGCCGACAGGTAACCGATGACCGCGTCGAACCATACGTAGATCCGCTTGTCGGCCCGGTCCCGCCAGCCGTCCAGCGGGATCGGCACGCCCCACTCCAGGTCACGGGTGATGGCCCGGGGCTGGAGGTCGTCGAGCAGGTTGCGGGAGAACTTGAGGACGTTGGGCCGCCAGTTCTCCCGGCGGTCCAGCCAGCCGCCGATCGCCTCGGCGAAGGCCGGCAGGTCGAGGAAGAAGTGCTCGGTCTCGACGAACTGCGGAACCTCGCCGTTGATCCGCGAGCGCGGGTTCAGCAGCTGCTCCGGGTCGAGCTGGTTGCCGCAGTTGTCGCACTGGTCGCCGCGGGCGCCCTCGTAGCCGCAGATCGGGCAGGTGCCCTCGATGTAGCGGTCGGGCAGGGTGCGGCCGGTGGACGGGGAGATCGCCCCCAGGGTGGTACGGGCGACGATGTACCCGTTACGGTGCAGCGTCTCGAACAGCTCCTGGACGACCGCGTAGTGGTTGCGGGTGGTGGTCCGGGTGAAAAGGTCGTACGACAGGCCGAGACCGTGCAGGTCCTCCACGATCACCCGGTTGTACCGGTCGGCGAGCTGCCGCGCGGTCACCCCGTCGGCGTCGGCCTGCACCTGGATCGGGGTGCCGTGCTCATCCGTGCCGGAGACCATGAGCACGTCGTGGCCGGCCATCCGCATGTACCGGCTGAAGACGTCGGACGGCACCCCGAAGCCGGAAACATGACCGATGTGGCGGGGACCGTTGGCGTAGGGCCAGGCAACCGCGGCGAGAACGTGACTCATGGTGCCCAAGCCTAATGACCGCTCCCCGGGCCTCGCGAACGGATTGCCTCGTCCCGCGCTGGTATGCCGATTTGTCCCGACACGCCCCATCAGGAACGTGATCACCGGCGGGCCCCGACATTCAATGGGCAGATGACCGGAGAAGCTCCACAGCCCGGGGAGACGCCGCACGACCAGGGCAACCCGTGGACCCTGTCCGACACCGACAGCCCCTGGTGGCACGGCGAGGAGGACCGGGACCGGCTGGTCGCCGACGATCCACCGGCGGCCGCCGCCCACGTCGCCGGAGTCCGCGACCTCACCGAGCACCTGGACCGCCTGGAACACGCCGACGACGCCACACCGCCCGCGCGCCTGACCGAACCGGGCGCTCCGGTGCCCGGCGGCTCCCGGCTCGCCACCGCGGGCGAGCTGATGATCATCGAGTCGGAGGCGGATCAGCGGCCCCGGCCCGGCGTCACCCCGCTGCCCGAGGTGATCGGCTCCCCCGCCGTCGAGGCCCGCCTGGAACGGATGGAGAACTCGCCCTTCTGGCTCAGCGAGGAGGAGCGGGCCCACTCCGAGGTGGCCCGGGCCGACCGCCGCCCCGGCAGACGCCGCCGGCCGCCCGCACACAACCCGCTGAGCGCACTGCTCGCGCTGATCACCCTGAGCCTGGTGGCGGCCTTCTTCGGCTGGGTCAGCGCGGAGCCGTTCTGGCTCGCGGTGGGGCACGGCCATCACGGGTACGCGACCACCGTCCACTGCCGGGGCGACGGCCTGGCCCAGCGCTGTGCCGGGCGGTTCGCCGCGCTCGGTGGGCACTACACCGCCTCCCCGGTCACGCTGCTCGGCATCTCCGGCGCGGGACGGCAGCCGGGCGCGGTCTCCCCGGCCCGGATGGTCAGCCCGGACAGCGGCCAGGCCTACGCCGCGCCGGCCGGAACGCTCATGCACCTGCGCTGGGGGCTGGGCTTCCTGCTCGTGCTGATCTGCGGCTACGGCATCGCCGAGGCGACCGGGGCACGCCGGCTGCCGTCCCGGCCGACCCGGCGTGGCGCGACGATCGCCAGCTTCCTGGGCCCGGTCCTGCTGCTGCTGGGCTTCCTGATCGCGGCGTATTGACCCGCCCGGGAGACACGGCCCGAAGACCCCGGGAGACACGGCCCGAAGACGCCCGGAAACGCGGCGGGAAGACCCACGGAAACGCGGTCGGAAGACGCCCGGGAGGAAGCGCGACCCACCGCTCAAGCCCGGCGGGCGCGGCACGGTCCGGACCGGGCAGCGCCTCGCGGGTCTCGGCGAACCGGGTTCCGGGGAGGCGTACGAGATCAGTGGTGCACCAATGCGTAGACGTCGCGTTTGCGCAGCTGATAAGCGTCCGCCACCGCCTGGATCGCGTCCCGGCGGGAAGCGCCCGCGGCCTCCCGCCGGGCGACCTCCGCACGCAGCTCGTCGTCGCCGGGCCGTTCCGCCGGCCCGGCCGGGGCGCCCGCCACCACCAGGGTGATCTCGCCGCGCGGCGGATCCGTCGCGGCGTTCGCGGCGAGCGCGGCGAGGGTGTCCCGGCGGATCTCCTCGTAGGTCTTGGTGAGTTCCCGGCAGAGGGCGGCCGGCCGGTCCGTGCCGAAGATCGCGGCCAGGTCCTCGAGCGCGCCGCCGATCCGGTGCGGCGCCTCGAAGAAGACCAGCGTGCGCGGTTCGGCGGCCAGTTCACGAAGCCGGGAGCGGCGGTTCGAGCCGGACCGGGGCAGGAAGCCCTCGAAGACGAACCGGTCACTGGGCAGGCCGGAGAGGGCCAGCGCGGTGGTGACCGCGCTGGGGCCGGGTGCCGAGGTGACCGGAAAGCCCGCGTCGAGCGCCGCGCGGACCAGCCGGAAACCGGGATCGGAGACGCTCGGCATGCCACCGTCGGTGACGACGGCGACGACGGCGCCGTCGCGCAGCGCGCCGACCAGCTCGGGGGTACGCCGTTCCTCGTTGCCTTCGAAGTAGGAGACGATCCGGCCGCGCACGGTGACGCCGAGGTCCTTCGACAGCCGGTTGAGCCGCCGGGTGTCCTCCGCGGCGATCACGTCCGCGGAGGACAGGACCTCACGCAACCGGGTCGAGGCGTCGCCGGTGTTGCCCAGCGGAGCACCCACCAGGATCACCCGGCCGCCGGTTTCTTCGTCATCTGGCATCGCAAAAGTCCATCACATGCCGAGACCCGGCGACGGCGGGCGTCGCTTCTCAGGCTTCCGTCCTACGATCGCTGGGTGACGACGGCGGCGACAGCTGACACAGACCTCACCCCCGCGGACCCCACCGCCGGGACGGGGTCATCCCCAAGCGTGCGTGATGTGCCCGAGATCGTCCGGCGTCGCCTGTCGACGCTGGACCGGCGGTTCGATCCGTACTCGTGGCTCATCACCCTGATCATCGTCGCGGTGGCCGGGATCCTGCGATTCGCCGGGCTGGACAAGCCCAAGGGCTATGTCTTCGACGAGGTGTATTACCCGACCGACGCGTGGGACATGCTCCAGCACGGCATCGAGTGGGACGAGAAGGTCAACGGCGCGGCGTACGTCGTGCACCCCCCGCTCGGCAAGTGGCTGATCGCGCTCGGCGAGCTGGTGCACGGCAACACCGAGCTGGGCTGGCGGTTCTCCACCGCGGTCGCCGGCACGCTGATGGTGCTGGTCCTCATCCGGATCGCTTACCGGATGTTCTACTCGATCGTGCTGGCCGGGATCGCCGGTCTGCTGATGACGTTGGACGGCTTCCAGCTGGTGCTGTCCCGGACGTCCCTGCTGGACATCTTCATCGCGCTGTTCATCCTGATGACCTTCGGCGCCCTGCTGCTGGACCGGGACCACTACCGCCGTAACTGGCTGCGGGCGCTGGACCGGGGTTACGACCCGGAGCGCACGCCGACGGTTCCGCTGATCGTGCCGTGGTGGCTGCTGGTCGCCGGGGTCACCTTCGGCATGGCGTGCAGTGTCAAGTGGAGCGCCGCCTTCTTCGCGCCGTTCTTCGCGGTCCTGGTGATCGTCTGGCGGGTGCAGGCGCGCCGCTCGGCCGGGGTGCGCGGGCCGGTGGTGGCCGGGATCCTCGGCGACCTCGGCTGGCTGCTGCTGACCTTCGGCCTGATCATCGCGGTCTACCTGGCCAGCTGGACCGGTTGGTTCGTCACCGACAACGGCTATTTCCGCCATTACCGGGCGGACAACGGCTGGAGCGAGCCGCCGGTCATCGGTGCGCTGCTCAATCTGGCGCATTACCACTCGGAGGCGTTCAATTTCCACACCGGACTGACCGAGAGGCACACCTACCAGTCGTGGCCGTGGCAGTGGCTGCTGCTCGGCCGTCCGGTGGCCTTCTACTGGAGCACGGCCGGCGACTGCGGGGCGCCGAGCTGCGCCGCCGAGGTCCTGCTGCTGGGCACGCCGATCCTGTGGTGGTCGTTCCTGCCGGCGCTGGGCGCGCTGGCCTGGTTCGGGATCGCCCGGCGCGACTGGCGGGCCAACGCGATCATGACGGGGGCGGTGGCCGGGCTGCTGCCGTGGTTCTACTTCGCGGTCAAGGACGGGCGCACGATGTTCTCGTTCTACGTGATGCCGGCGCTGCCGTTCTTGATCCTGGCGGTGGTCTACGTCCTGGGGGCGATCATGACGCCACCGACCGGGATGGCCGTGGGAGCGAACCGGTCCGACCGGCAGCTCATCGGCGCGGTCGCGGTGTCCACCTACGTCGTCCTGGTTACGTTGTGTTTCGCCTACTTCTACCCGGTATTCGTGGGCACGCTCATGCCGTACGACGACTGGTCGGTGCGCATGTGGCTCGGGGGCCGCTGGATCTAGCGGCGACAGCCCGGAGACGAAGGACGCGCCCCGATCGCCTGCCACGGGGGAAGCGGGCGATTGGGGCGCGCAACAAGAGCTTAACTAGGTCGGATGTCGCGCACAACGGATGCCGCCAGGAGTTTCTCGTGTCGCTCCCACCATCCCAGCGATTCGGACATTACGCTCTTACTTCTCTAATCGGTTTTATGTCGTTGCGAGAAATTCTCGGCTCGACAGTCGGGAATGCGACAACAAATTGCTTCCGATCAGGGCGTAACGTCTTTTGATCCGGGGTCGCTCCGCAGGTCAGCGAAACGGGTTCACACCCACCCCGACCGGCCAAATCGCCACGCTCGTCATTTCGTCCCATTTCAGGGGATCAGTCGGCTGTCCCCCTTGTGGGTGATCTGTGCCAAGATCGCGATAAATGTTCTTAAGCTTCGGCGCGTGACTTCGCAGGAGCCAGAAAACCAGCACGACGCCGACCCGTTCCTCCCCACGGAAGTGATCACCGTGCCGGAGCCGGCGCCGGTGTTCGTGGACTCCACCGGCCGGCGCAGCCGGCTGCTCCGGCGCCTGGCGCTGGCCTTCGGCATCCTCCTCGTCGCGTACGGAGGACTGGTCAGCGTCAGCCTGGCCGGCGGCCCGGTCAACTCCAGCGCGGTGTTCCCGCTGCCCGGCCTGGACGACGACGCCGACGAGGAGGACGAGAAGAAGAAGCGCCGGCCCACCGCCCAGCCCACCCCGACCCCGGCGCCCACACCCAGCGCCACCCCGGCCCGGCGGATCGAGTCGACCGAACGCCGAGGCGGCGGCCCCGAACGCCGTACCGCCAGCCAGTCGGTGAGACCGTCCAGCAAGCCGGCGAAGTCGCCCAGCAGCAAACCGGCGGCCAGGACGCCCAGCACGTCGGCGACCAGAACGCTGGAGTCGACCAGGTCGCCGACACCGACCCCCACCACGACGGTCACCCCGACCCCGACCGTCCCGCCGGTGCCGCCGAAGCCGCCGGTGATCGCCGAGCCCGGCGGTACGGGTGGCGGCGGCCCGGCGCCGGAGGTCACCACGCCGAAGGCCGACACGCCCGAGACCCCCACGCCCCCGCCGTCGCCGACGGTCGCCGACGACCCCGCCGACAGCGCTCCGCCGTCCACCCGGGCGGCGCCGTGACCGCCCCGTCCCGCCGGGCCCGGATCCGCAACCGGCGCCGCCTCGTGCCCCGGCCGCGCGTGCTGCTCGGCGTCGTACTGATCGGGTTCTTCACGGCCGTCCTGGTCGTGCAGGCGTACGTCAACGCCGAGTTCACCGGCGACCACCTGGAGAGCGAGGTCGGCGACCAGGCCTCGGTGCCGGCCGCGATCCGCAACGGTGGCCCGGTCATCAACACCACCGGCGGCCAGGAGAGCACCAGCCGGCTGCCCGAGCGCACCATCGCGCTCACCTTCGACGACGGCCCGGACCCGGTGTGGACGCCGAAGATCCTGGAGATGCTGCGCGAGCAGGACGCCCACGCCACCTTCTTCGTCGTCGGCTCCCAGGTGGCCCGGCACCCCGAGCTGACCAAGCAGATCGTCGACGGCGGCCACGAACTGGGCCTGCACACCTTCACCCACCCCAACATGCAGCGGCTCGCCCCGTGGCGGCGGGAGCTCGAGCTGTCCCAGAACCAGGTGGCGATCGCCCGCGCCACCGGGGTGCGCACCAACCTCGCCCGGTTCCCGTACTCGTCGAAGAACGCGGCCATCGACGACGTGAACTGGAAACTCGTCAAGGAGGCCGGGGCCCTCGGCTACCTGGTCGTGGTCAACGACAAGGACAGCGAGGACTGGCAGCGCCCCGGGATCGAGAAGATCATCAGCAACGCCACCCCGGACGGCGACCAGTCCGCGATCGTGCTGTTCCACGACGCCGGCGGCGACCGCTCGCAGACCGTCGACGCGCTGCGCGAGTTCATCCCACGGATGAAGGCGCGGGGCTACCGTTTCACCACCGTCACCGAGGGCCTCAACCTCGGCCTCGCCGAACGTGAGGACGCTCCCGCGGCGGCGCTGCCGGTCAACCCCGAGGCGCCGGACCGCGACGAGTGGCGCGGCATGGCCCTGATCTGGACGGTCAACCTGGCCGACGGCATGGTCACCGTCATCGCCGGGCTCTTCCTGGTGGTCGGATTGCTCACCATCGCCCGTACGCTGCTGATGCTCCTGCTCGCGACGCGTAACGCCCGGCAGCGCCGCAAGCCCGGCTGGCGCTGGGGCCCGCCGGTCGACGAGCCGGTCTCGGTGATCGTGCCCGCCTACAACGAGAAGGAGGGCATCGAGGCCGCGGTCCGTTCACTGGCCGGCGGCAGCCATCCGACGATCGAGGTGGTGGTGGTCGACGACGGCTCCACCGACGGCACGGCCGACCTGGTCGACCGGATGGGCCTGCCGAACGTCCGGGTGGTCCGGGTGCCCAACGGCGGCAAGCCGAACGCCCTGAACACCGGGGTGGCGATGGCCCGCCACGATCTGATCGTCATGGTCGACGGCGACACCGTCTTCGAGCCCGACTCGCTGCACCGGCTGGTGCAGCCGTTCGGCGACCCGTCGGTCGGCGCGGTGGCCGGCAACGTCAAGGTCGGCAACCGGGAGACCATGGTCGCGACCTGGCAGCACATCGAGTACGTGATCGGCTTCAACCTGGACCGCCGCCTCTACGAGGTGCTGAACTGCATGCCCACCGTGCCCGGGGCGATCGGCGCGTTCCGCCGGGAGGCGCTGGCCCAGGTGGGTGGGGTCAGCGACGAGACGCTGGCCGAGGACACCGACGTCACGATGGGGCTGTGCCGGGCCGGGTGGCGGGTCGTCTACGTGGAGGACGCCCTGGCCTGGACCGAGGCGCCGACCACCCTGGAGCAGCTGTACCGCCAGCGGTACCGGTGGAGCTACGGCACCATGCAGGCGATGTGGAAGCACCGGCGGTCGCTCTTCGACTCCGGGCCGTCCGGCCGCTTCGGCCGGGTGGGGCTGCCGTTCCTCGCCCTCTTCGGGGTGGCGCTGCCGATGCTCGCGCCGGTCGTCGACATCATGCTCCTGTACGGCCTGGTCTTCTGGGAGCTGCAGGAGACCGTCGCGGCCTGGCTCGGCATGCTGGCGCTGCAGATGTTCACCGCCGCGGTGGCGTTCCGCCTCGACCGGGAGTCGTTCAAGCCGCTGCTGAGGCTGCCGTTGCAGCAGTTCGCGTACCGGCAGTTGATGTACCTGGTGCTGCTGCAGTCGGCGACCACGGCCCTGACCGGCGGGCGGCTGCGCTGGCACAAACTCAACCGGGCCGGACTGGCCCCGCGCACACCGGCGCCGCCACCACCGGCGCCGATGCCGATGCCGCCCGGGCAGCGGGTGGCCCCCGAGGTGGACACCTGGCCGCCGACCGCGCACGGACGGCCGCCGGTGCGGCGCTGAGACCGGCCCGCCCCCGACCGAACTGCAGCCGATCGGGGGCGGGTTCTCTCACGCGACGGCCAGATCCCGGATCAGCTCGGCCGGGGTCATCTCCGCGTACGGGAAGACGACGTGCAGCGAGGTCCCGTCGCCCGGCCGGTCGGACAGCGCCACGGTGGCGTGGTGGGCGTCCAGGATGCGTTTGGCGACGGCCAGCCCGCGGTCCGGCCCGGGCACGTCCGCCGGATTGGCGATGGCCCCGTAGTACAGGTGCGGGAACAGTTCGGGCCGCATGCCGTCGGGCATGTCCATGTCGTCGAGCCGGACCGTCGGCCCGGACTCCATCTCGGTGCCGACCCGCACCCGGCCGCCCTCCGGCGTGTACTTGACCGCGGCGAACAGCAGATGGGTCAGGACCTGCTCCAGGCGTACCGGATCGGCGATGATCGGCAGCGACGGGCCGCCCGCCTGGTTGAGGATCCAGATGTGCTTGCTGGCCGCGATCGGCCGGACCGCCTCGACCGCCCGCTGGGTGACCCGGGTCAGGTCGCACTGCCGCATGTGCAGGCTCTCCCCGCCCAGCCCGGCGTCGGCCATCGTGGTGAGGTGGTCGATCAGCTCCCGGAACCCGCGCACGTGCGCCGCCGTGGCCCGCCCGACCAGGTCCGCCATCTCGGCGTCGTGGTAGCCGGTGTCGCCGAGCCGTTCCAGGTACGCCGACATGAGCCGCAGCGACGACCGCAGTTCCCCGCCGACCAGCCCGGCCAGGTCGTCCTTGCGGCGCTCCAGTTCCCGCAGCCGGGCCGTGGTGTTGGCCAGCGCGAAGGCGTACCGGCGCAGTTCGAGCTGGGCGGTGACCTGCCGGGCCAGGGCGCGCAGCGCCTGCTGCTGCTCCATGTCGAGCCGCCGTGGTTCGACGTCCATCACGCAGAGGGTGCCGAGCGCGAACCCGTCGGTGGTGAGCAGCGGGGCCCCGGCGTAGAACCGGATCCCGTCCGCGGTGGCCACCGCCGGCATGTCGGCGAACCGGTCGTCCTCCCGGGCGTCCGGGACGACCAGCAGGTCGCGGCCGAGGATCGCGTGGGCGCAGAAGGACACGTCCCGGGAGGTCTCCGCCAGTTCGGAGCCGGTGCTGGCCTTGGCCCACTGCCGGTCGGCGTCGACGAGGCTGACCATCGAGATGGGGGTCTCACAGACTCCCGCGGCCAGTGCGACGATGTCGTCGAAGTCCTTCTCCGGGGGGCTGTCGAGGATGTCGAGCGAGTACAGCGCGGCCAACCGCTCGATCTCGTTGTCGGGCAGTGGTGCTTTCATGTGACGTCACCTCCGAGACTTCATTCAGAGGTACCACCCAAAAGTAGCAACACTCGCTTTTCCCCCAGATCCGGCACTGATGGCGGGCGTACCGCCACCCTTCCCAAGGTCGCCCGTATGCTTCGCGGCCATGAGCACCGAGCAGTTCATCTGCGGCACGTGCGGGGCCATGCACGACGGCCCACCGCTCAGCTTCGCCGCACCGGCCCCGGACTTCTGGCAGCCGGAAATGGCGGACCAGGACGGATGCCTGCTGGACGCCGACCTGTGCGTGATCGCCGGGGAACAGTTCTTCGTCCGCGGCATGATCGAACTGCCGGTGTGGGACACCGGGGACGTGTTCACCTACAGCATGTGGGTGTCCCTCAGCCGAGCCAACTTCACCCGCGCGGTCGACGTCTGGGAACAACCCGGCCGCGAGAAGGAACCGCCCTACTTCGGCTGGCTCTCCAACATCATCGCCGGGTACGAGCCCTCGACCCTCAACCTGCGGACCAACGTGCACACCAGGGCGGTCGGCCAGCTCCCCTACATCGAACTCGAACCGACCGGGCACCCGCTCGCCGTCGAACAGCTCGCCGGCATCACCCGCACCCGGGTCGAGGAGATCGCCTCCTTCCACCTGCACCGCTAGCGCCCCGCGACGGCGGTCCACCGCAAGCCCGGCTTCAACCCCACCGGCGAGATCACCGACGGCCAGAAGATCTTTCATGAGTACGCGGAAAGCTGTTCCGTCGGGGCACGCGGCGATCTCCTGCCCGGTCCCTCCCGTGCCGCCCGCGCCGGGCTGAGATCGCCACTCACATGATCAGGCACCCTTGTGCACCATTCCACAGATCATCCGACGAGGCCGGTCCGGCAGACGACGGCGTAATGCGAGGCGACTAGCTGCTACCGCTCGTTTGGCGGGCCGCGTTGGTCGAAATAACTCTGTCGGGGGCCTGACACTTACGAATTCCTACCTTCAATGGGATGATTACCGGGCGATCGAGTAGATCGTCGACTTGGAGGCGCCGGCTTCCGGCTTCCATCCTCTGAGTCTTGTTCCTCTCGATCGCCGAGATGACCGTCACCAGGTCGGCAATTGCGACGTGCGAGGGGAACAAGTGAATCCCGAAACTCTGACCAACACGGAATACGAGAGAATCGCGCTTTCAAGCCGAATAAACCTGTCGGACGGGCATTCCCGGCTTCCGCTGACGGCAAGCCAAAGGCAGATAGTGGGCCAGATGCCGCAGATGCTCAGCCGGATTGATCAGATGCGGCAAGAGGCCCTGGAAGACGAATTCGTCGAACAGTTCTTCGCATGCGCCGGGCAGCCGTCCGCATCCTCCACCGAGATCCGCAGGTTCCTCAACTATTCTTCCTCATGTTCGATCAAGATTGCGGCACAGTACTGCAGGATGATGAATCTGCAGGTATTTCTCATGGAGCCGTGCTTCGACAACATCCGCCACATGCTTCTCACCGAAGGCGTCCAGGTCGACGCGATAGCCGAATCCATGTTCCGTGATCTCTCCGCCATCTCGAAGCTGGCACATCCCAAGGCCGCCTTTTGGATCGTATTCCCGAACAATCCGACCGGTTTCGGATTCGGCCGAGAGGACTTCGGACGCCTGATAGACACGATCGCCGCAGCCGGCGCGACCGTGATCGTCGATTTTTGCTTCCGGTTTTACATGAACGATCTGGCTGAATGGGATCAGTACCGCGTCCTGATTGACAGTGGTACATCGTTCGTGGCGATCGAGGACACCGGCAAGACGTGGGGGGTCAGCGATCTCAAAGTGGGGCTGACAACAAGTTCCGCGGACGCGGGGGATGTTCTTCATCGTCTTCATGACCAGCTTCTCTTGAATGTATCCGGTCTCCAGCTCATGCTGCTGACGTCCATGATTCGAGACAGTATCGAGCAGGGCATCGACGTGGTGGTCCGCGAGCCTGTGGAGCTGAATCGCTCATTGATCCATTCACTGGTCGGCCCGAACCTCTTCGAGCACGCCTCGCCGTACTGCCGGAATGTGCCGCTGGAATATCTGCGACTACCGAATCACTATGATGCGGTCCGTTTCTGGAGATCCCTCAAATCATATGGTGTGGACATCCTTCCCGGGACCAACTATTACTGGTCGGCGCCGGACGCCGGACGGGACTGTCTGCGCATACCGTTAGCGCGCCCGCAGAATGAATTGCGGGCCGCCGTCCCGTTGATGCGTCAAGCCCTGGACGATTGCCGCTGACAATATCGCAATGAGCTCAACCATGGATACCATGCGGTACCCTTCAGGAAAGTATTCCCAATTCGGGTCAGGTGAGCACTACTAGATGGCAACCAGCCGAAAGATATTTGGCAAATCAAGATCGCAAGTAAACTTCACCGCGATGGCCACGTGGACGCGGCAGGCCGCAATAGTTGTATCAGGGGCTGTACTCGGCGTCGCCCTCGACAGGCTGACCAAGGGAGTCGCCGGGATTTCCGGACTGTCATTGGCAGTGGTAGCCATCGCGGGCATCGCCATGTTCTTCAGCTTCGAGGACAATTCACGTTCGTTGGCGGATTTTCGTGGACTGACCGTCCGGCAGACAGCCGGTCTGCAGGCGGAGCTACTCGATCTCAAACGACGACTCGCGCTGAATGTATCCTTCCAGGGAGTCAAGGCCCTGAATTCACTTCCCGACATCTCCGGTGACAAAATCGCTCAAGCGATGCTGTCCGCGAAACGCGAACTGCTGATCGTCGATCTGATACCCGCCAGCGGTGCACGACCGGATGCGTCAATGCGGTCGGACCTTCTAGCCGAACAGTGGGAGGCGATGCTACGTCTCCCACTGGAGAATTCCTCGCTGACCTATCGTCGGATGTGCCAGGTTCCCTCTCTTGATGGAAAGCTACTGATTCCGGCGCTGGAAGCAGACTTCGTAGATCACTGTGACGGAATGCTCAAATTGAAGAGAGACCACGGTGCGCGGGTGTCGCTGCGTTTCGCTCCCACCAAGTATCCCTATAAATTCATGATTGTCGACGGGACGATCCTGATTCTGGAGCTCCACCGGTTCAGGAGCGACGGCACGGATCCGGTGGTTGATCAGGAGTTGGTGATTCATGACCCGGACGGCAGTATCACGGATTCCTTCCGGGCGATGTGGGACGACCTGGCTGATCAGCCCGAGACCCGTGCTGCCGTACCTACGGACCTACGTCCGCACAGCCCTTAGGTTATAGGTTCGGGCGTGTCGAGTCGGTGAGAGCCGCATCAGCCGCAGCCCGCAGATAAACTTCGTCAATAGCGTCGACGGTGCGGAAGTAATTGACAGGAGGCGAATTCTCATGCTTGGTTCGCGATGCTTGACCATTGCGGCTGAGCAACTCGGCACCGACTGCGGCCGGCCGAGATAGATGATTTCCGAGAAATTCGTGTTCCTGGCGCTGTGCTTCAACATAGTGGGCACGGCGATCTACGTCGGACAGAATCTCCGGGGTGAGGTGAAGCCCCACCTGGTGACGTTCTTTCTGTGGTCCCTGCCGCCGCTCGTGGCATTCACCGCCCAGCTCACCGAGGGCGCTGGGGTCGTGTCTCTCGTCACCCTGGTGGCCGGCCTCAACCCGGCGTTGATTTTCGTCATCGCGCTTCGCCGGCCGGACGCCCACTGGTCGGCATCACTCTTCGACGTGATATGCGGCCTGCTCTCGTTGATCGGAATTCTTGCGTGGTGGGTCTCGCGTGAAGGCCTGTATGCCATCGCTTTTGCGATAGCCGCAGACCTGTTGGCATCACTTCCCACCTTCCGAAAGTCCTTTATCCACCCGGAGAGCGAGTCTCCGGCTCTCTACGCATTCTCCACCATAAGCGCAGCAATCACATTGTTGTCGATCCAAAATTGGACCTTCAGTCACTTCGGGTTTGCGGCCTACCTTCTGCTGACAGATTTCGGTCTTGCTCTGATCATCGGGATTCGTGGTCATTTGAAGAGGGTGGCACCCCAAAAATGACTTTGACCAGCAGAGTGGGGCAAGGTGTTCCCCCCCCTCGCCGCCTTTCAGGGCTCGCCGTAATCGAACTCGTCGGGAAACTCGGACAGCCGCGCCAAGACGGCCTCTTCCAACTCGCCGTCCTCGGGGAAGAGTTCGAAATATTCGTCCTCCTTGGAATTGGCATGTTCCATATCGTTGCGGTTCGCGAGAAGATCCGTGAAGAACGGATCAAGATCCCGGAAGCCGAAGTATCTGAGTCCTTCGGCGGCTCGCCGGAACGTCACCTCCTCAAACGTTTCGATGGCCCATGCCAAGCCTTCAGGAACTACGTTGTTGTGCAGGTGTTGAATTCCTGCCAGCATCCTGGCGCCGCGCGAGGCAGTTTCAAAGGCGTCGTCAAGCCATACATCAATGGAATGGTTCCAGACCGCATACAAAGCCGGGTTCATCGTTCAACTCCGGTATCAGCGCCGTCGAGGGGTCGCCAATCTATCGCACGCTGCCACCGGCGCACTCGCCTCGGCACGACAAGACGCCGGCCGTCACCGCGGGTGTGTCCGTTCACAGGTGGCGATGCACTGTAGTCGATCTTGTTCCGCCGCCACCGGCCGTGACGGTGGCGGCTGCCCGAACGCGGACAGCGGCCAGCGGCCAGCGCACACGTAGCCGCACACGGGCGGTACCTGGTCACGGCTATCGGCCAGTGCAAGACCCCCGGACTTCGCCAGCAACGTTCGGGTGCATCGCGAACGTTCGATACCGGACGCGGGACCTGTGCGAGTGTGGCGATGCCGTTTCGGCGGGAAGGTTCCTCGCTTCGTATCGTGGTGCCCGTGAGCAATGATCGTGTACGTCCGTCGCCGTTACGTGGGCTGTGGTCGTTCACCGTCGGTGGCCTGTTCCTGGCCGGTCTGCTCCTGGTACTCGATCCGGCCACCGAGTTGAGGGAATGCCCGCAATACATCGCCGGCGGTAACGGCGACTTCAGCGCCTTCCGCGACCCCTCCTGGGACTTCTATCTACCAGGTCTCACGTTCGTGTGGATCATGGCTGTAGCCGCGGAACAGGGCCTCGGGTTCGCCCGAGGCAGTCGGGCCGACACGATCGCCCGCGCGACAGCCGCGATCAGCCTCTCCATAGTCGTTTCCTGCTGCGGAATCGCTCCGCTCCTCTTCACCTGCCGTACCTGACACCCCCGGCGGCGTGCCCGGCGGGAGACACCGTAGACCGGCCTCCGCTGGGCACGGACCTGACCGAGCTGCGACCCGAGACGTCAACTTCGCAACCCGTACGGCGTTGGACTGGCCGGCCCTCGCCTGGCGACTTCGACCGGCTGCTGTTCCACGGGAATTCGGCGCTCGGGCTGTTGGGCCGGCTCGATCCCCATGGCGAGACCCGTTTCGGCGCGAGCCAGATGCAGCAGCTCGTCGCCGACGTCGAGCTGCTGCTCACCCTAGCGAAGGCAGGCGCTGAGCATCGTGGGCTGATACGGCTTCGATCGATGGCGGAGCGCTGCGCAGAGCAGCACGGTGAACTGGTTTTCATCGGCGTTTGAGCGGGTCCAACGCGCGATTCGCGGCAGATCCGGATGTCGGCCAGGCCGAATGTAGCCACCGACAAATGAAGGTGAATCTTCAGATTGGACGGTTCGGTAGACGTCTCACCGCGCTGGTTCGCCATCGTCGTCGAAGGGGCCCCAGCTGACCTCGTCGACGAACTTCTCCAAGTCGAGCTGCAGCATCTCAGCGTCGGCACGGATGGCCCCCGTGGGACGTGGCTTGCCGGAAATGAGAGCGATGATCTCACCGACCGGCTCACCGACCGGCTCCGAGCCGCCCAATGGCCCGACCCCGTTGGCCAGCAAGCAAAGGTAGTCGCCGAGGTTTCGGGCGATCACCGACTGCTCGCCCTCGGAGCCGAGGAGCACTACCGGCTGAGCTTCGACTCCTACATCCGGGTCACGCAGCCAGATGGCTACGTGGTCCCCGGAACCATTCTTGCCGAAGAACCGAAGCGGCGGCACCTCGGCATCCTCGTTGTCGGTCCACAAACGCCACCACTCCGTGGTCTCCTCCGCCGAGTCGAACTCGACAAACGGCTGGAAGTCGTGCCGGCGGTAATCGACGGCAGCCAGCGCTAAGGCCAGCGGGACAGGCAGATTCTGATCGAACACGAAGAGCAGCTTAGATCTCGACGACTCAGCCGAGCGCTGTCTCCACACCGGTTCCCGGCCTTGGCCAGATGCACTGATCTCGGCACGACAAGACACCGCCCTCGCCGGCACGCCGCCTGTCGCGACGGCGGCGCCCGACCCGAGCGGATCGCGGCAGATGATTGCGTGCTGATCCGCTGGCCGTGCTTACGACCCCGAAGGAGTCGGTGAGTCCCTACGGCGCATGTTCTCCTTGCACTCGTCCACCGTGGTGCAGCGGATGACCAGTTCATAGACCCCAGGCAGGGCATTCAGTTCACCGTGGATCGGGGAATCCCGGACGTTACGCACCGCGGCCTGGTCCTTCATCTTCACGTGGAAGCTTTCCGGTAGGTCGGTGGGTTCGATGTCGGGCATCTCCTCCGGCTCATCGGCGAAGAGCTTCTCCATCCTCGCGTAGGCCGCTTCGTGGTCCTCAAAGGCAACGTCGGTCATGCCGGGGACCGCGCGCAGACGCGCCTCGATGTCAGTCTTCTGCTGCGGCGTGATGTCGTCACGGACGAAGACCGTGATCTCCGCGTTCTCGTTGAGCAGGCGTTCGATCTTCTCGTCCTCCTCGCTCTGAAAGAGTCCACAACCGGCGAGGCTCACCGACATGAGCAGCGCAGCGACAACGATCGTTGGAAGGCGCACGCGGCGCAGACTAGCAGCGGGGCGTTCCCCCGACCGACCCGCCGCACGTCGCCCTACGACGCCGGCAGCCGACCCTCGGCACCCGGCTGGACATCACGGGCGTGTTCGCGCGCATGGGTGCCTTGCAGATGCGGCACATCCGCCAAATGCGGCTGCCGTTACGAGAAGCTGACGGCACCGCCCGGACGCGGCAGTTGAGGATGCGGTGCGCGCTATTCCTTGCGGCCGGTCACGGCCACCGTTACACCAAGTCCGATCATGGTAAGCCCACCGATCCCGCCAACCAGGGAGAGCTTTTGGGGGGATCGAGCGAACCAATCTCTGGTGGCCGATGCGGCCACTCCCCACAGGCTGTCGAAAGTTAAGGCGATGAGGTTGAAGATAAGACCGAGTAAAAGCATCTGGGCTATGACATGGCCCTGCGCCCGGTCAACGAACTGCGGCAGGACGGCGGCGAAGAAGACGATCGTCTTGGGGTTGGTGATGCCGACCGCGAACCCCTCCCGCAGGGTTCGCAGACTGCCCTGTGCCGGATCATCGCCGGTGAACGCCACTGGCAGGGAACGGCGCTCCCGCCATGACTTGACACCGAGATAGATCAGGTATGCCGCGCCGGCGAGCTTGAGTGCGGTGAAGATCAGGGCGGAGCGCTCCACGACGGAGCCGATTCCGACCGCGACCCCAACCACCAGGACATAGGCGCCGAGCGTGTTTCCCGCAACCGTGATGAGGGCAGCTCGGCGACCTTGCGCCAGTGCCCGCCCGACCACGAACAACACGCTCGGACCTGGGATGACGATCAGGAGGAACGACATGACAACGAAGGCGAGCAGCTGTTCGGGAGACGCCATCCCCTGATGCAAATGCGCCGGTCCTCGAATGCCAAGTTATTCCACCGACAGTTAGGAACAGATCGCCGATTAACACACCCTCATCGGCATGACAAGAAGCCGAGCGGCTCGTGCCATTCATCGGCACCGCATCAGCGGCGATACAGGATTGCCGCCTCAAGGCGCAGCCCCACCCCGATGTTCACAAGCAGCGCAGCAAAGAAGTACGGCGTTACAGGTAACCCGTCGTAGTAGGCGGCCGCCCCCAGCGCGACAGCAAGGCCGCTGATGAGGGCGGCATTGCCGAGAATCCGAGCGATGTTGGCTCGTGCCTCTCGAACGTCCACCTCGACCACTCTAGAACCCGCGGAACCTCAACTTGGCCGGAACTCTGTCGAGCAACCGGCTCCGGCGGCTCGTCGAAGGTCTAACCCATCAGGCCGAACACACTCTCATCAAGCAGATGAGCGCACCGGCTTCCGGCCCTGGAGGGCATGCCGGGCGGGCCATGCCGCCGTGACCGTGACGCGACAGCGTCTCAGGCTGCTGGCGACTACCTGTTGCGGGCGTCCCGCATGATCGTTGGATGCTGTTGGTGCTGATGCTGGTCGGGCCGATGCTGTTGCTCTGGCTGGTCATGTCACGCACGCCGTGGACCCGGTGGATCATCGCCGCGGGCCTTGCCGGTCAAGCGGCGATCGCCGGCATGCTCGTTCACTTCTTCCCGCGCGGCTTCCTCGAGATCTCACTGTCAGTCCTGGTACTAGCCCTGGCGACATGTGTTACCGGCCGCCTTGTCGAACGACGCCGGCTCGGCCCCGCCGGGCAGGCCAGAGTGGGTGTAGCGACGCACCTACTAGCGGGCTGGTCGTTGGTGGCTCTGCTCATCGGCGCGACTCTCTGGCGGCCGGCGCCGTTCTTCCCTGCGACCGACAAAGTGCTTCCGCTGCCTGACGGCCTGCGTGCCACCGTCCGCTCCTCCGGCGATGCGAACTGCGGCTCGGGCTCATGTACGCGGACGATTACGGTCACAGGCCGTCCCGGGCAAGGCGATGATGATCTCTATGAGGAGGTGAAGCGGCACGTCAAGAAGCGCGGATGGAGCTCAGGATGCCGCCCCACCGGTTGGTTGCTGGACCAGACCGCCGAATGTGTCGAACTCGCTGTGGTCGACAACCGGGTGACCATCTACCTCTCCGGTCACCGTGACGATTCGTCGCACGTAGCGACCATCGGCTGACAGACGCACTCCTCTCGGCAGATCAGTGACTTGGCCCCGTTTCAACGGTAGGCGGCAGTTACCGCTCGTGCCGTGCCAAGGAAGAAAGATCCGTCGCGGCTTAGGCGATGCGCCAGCTCGTCGCTGTCCTGAGATCCTTGCGGGCTGAGTCGGTCCAGCCGTCAAACCGGTTCACACCGATGTCGCGGTACTCGATCGCCTGGAGAAGTCTCTCGCGCTTGTCAGCGTCCGCCCCGGACCTCCCTGCCGGACGACCCGATAGGTTCCATGTGGGCGCGACTCGTAGGAGGCCGGGGAATGATGGCGTCATCCGAGGTAAACGAACCGTCACCCGCCTGGCGAGTGCACGGCGAGGAGAACATCTACGAGAACCGGTGGGTGACTCTGTCTCGCGTTGACACCGAGCCGCCTGGCGTCGAGCGGTTCGAGCACCATCCCGTCCGGCTGAACAGCGCAAGGACTCCCCGCGAGGCAAGCGAACCGTGACCACAGACGGCCACATCCCACGCTCCTGGTTCCGCACAACGGTCTGGTATCCCGCCTTGGAGAAGGCCCAGATCGGCCGGGTCCGCATCCACGATCCACGCCACGCCCACGCCTCATGGCTCCTGGCCGGCGGCGCCGACCTCCAGGTGGTGAAGTAGCGCCTCGGCCACGCCAACATCTCCACCACCAGAAGTACCTGCACACCCTCCCCGAAGCCGACGACGCCGCCGTAGACGCCTTCTCCCGCATCCGCCGCCGCAACAACTAGAAACGTAAGCGGATCGCGGCACGTGAGGACGTCGGTCAGCGGTCGAAGAGCGATTCCCTTTGCGGCGGATCAAGGATTCTGCGCAAGTCGGAGATGCTCCGCCGCCATGCCGGCGCCCGGGAGACCTCCTCCCAGTACTCGGGTAGCCACGATGGTGCCTTGATAACACGGTCCAAGGTCTCGACGGCGAGATCATGGAGATACGGCGGGAATTGCGGCATGGGCGTGGTCGGGCCTGGCCCGTAGGTTGATGGGACGCCAGCGCCGCCTGGGCATTGTGCGGCGATCAGAGCTGCCGCGGCCACGGCTCGTTGGGCGTCCGAGAACAGCGTATCTTCATCGGTTGCCTTGGCGACACGTTCCAGAACGCTGCCGACCAATTCAATACATGCTTCTGCCGAAGCGTTTTCCAGTTCAATGGCGAAGTCCGCGGCATCGTCGTTGTCGAACGGCTCGACGTCCCAGGTGCTCATAACTTCGCCGGCCTCCAGCTTCTCCGGAGAAGATCTTCGCATATGGGATGATCGTGATGGGAGGTGGCGGGCGCCTCGGGCCGCCGTGACGCGCGGTGTCGAGCGGATCGCGGCACGAGAGGACGTAACGGCCAAACAGACTCGACCCCGGCACGCACGACATACCAGCGGGCCCCTGCGCATTGATGAGGGTCGTCTCGAATGCACCTCCCAGGCTCGAAAGCCGGATGCGGTGGCGTGTCCGGGCTCCAATAATGTCCTCGTGACCATCTTCCTCTGCGCGAAGTGCAGCACCGAACTGACAGGCGATCTCGTTGCGCTGCCAGCCGTGCCCGAGGTTGATGTAGATCCTGAGCGTGAGGACGGCCGGGCGCCCTCGACCGTTCCGCGGGGTCACTACGCCGTCGAGCCCGAACCGTGGGGAGCGCCCTACGTCACTCAGCACGATGACGAGGACTTTCAGCCGTGCCAGCCGCGTGGCTCATGTGTGCTCGTAACCGACGGATTCCTCATCTCCGCGGGCACCCGAAACAATGTGATCATTCATCCAGACGACGCGCCGCTGCTCCAGGACTCCCCTGATTACAAGACCTTGACTGGCTGCCACGGGCCGGACGGCCGGCACAGACGTAACCAGGTCTGTCCGTGCGGGGCAGCGGTTGCCACTCTCACCGCGGATTGCACCGGTCCGCACGAACTGCACCTCGACCCGATCCGGACGTACCCTCTCGATGAGGTCCAACCTCGGTGACCGGACAGCGGCAAAAGAGTGAGCCTCTGTGAGCAACGGGATTGTTGCTGACGGTCACTTTTTCGGACGCCTCGGAGCGATGCTACAACTGTTAGATGGCCTCGCGGAACAGTCACTACTTCAAGCCCGATTGGCAGATCGGTGCTGCATTACTGTCCGATGATAAAAAGGTCAGGGCTGAGGCCGTGACAGCTCTGCGTAACGATATGATCGCAAGTAAACAGTGGCCTGACGGCCTCGATGGGGAAGGCTTCGGGCTGCTCACCCTTAGTCAGCGGCAGCGGCGGTTCATTCGGATTGCGAAATTTGGGCGGACCGAAATCCTGAGTGCAGGCTTAGTTGATGCTAACGAATTGAAATACTGGTGGGACGAATCATGCATTCTCGTAACTGATGGGTTCTTATCAGGTAAGGAGGCAGCCGAGGCGATGGCACTGATCCTATATTAGCGCCTGCATACACAGTCGCCACGACGCATTCTTATCGGCACGGTCGGACGTCGACTGCACCTTACCCGCGGTGGCGCTCCGTAGCGCCCGGACGGCGGCAGTTAAGGGCGTTCGGCCTACCGGCAATCGGTCACTCCGTGACCGGCGGCCCGTCGAATTCTCTGCGGCTGTCCAGTAGCCATTGGCGGGCTTCGCGAAGACGACCGGGATAGTCAGGCATGAAGGTCTCGACGAATGACTTGCCCAACGTTCCGGCGAACGTATGCAGTGGGGACCAGACCGCAGGCTCCTCGTTCACAAGGTCGCCGAACTCGGGCGTATCCATCATGTGGTAGAGCCAGTCTGACATCACGAATGCCTGGTCCTTGGTGAGCTTGATGATGAGTTCCTCGCCTGCCACCCGTGAAGGGTACTTGCGGGTGACGCCACCTCGCCATACTCGCGATCGGCGGCTAAATGAGCGCACCGCATTCGGTTTCCGCCCGAAGTCAGCTTTGAAGTGATGACAGCAGACCGGGCCAGGTGCTTGAGTGACGCGGCTTCAGCGTATAGGAGATGCGTAACGGGATCGGACCGCATCGGTGCGCTGCCGTCACACGCAGCCGGTGAAGTCTGAAGCCGCGGGTGATCTATCGTGTCCGCATGTCTCAGTTCTGGTCATGGTCACGAACGCTCGATCTTCTCAGCAGGCAGCGTATCCACGATGTACTCCTGATTGCAATCGGAAACGACGAGGCCTCCGGTCCGACAGTGGACGCCCTGGGCGATGTCTACCTGCAGCTTGATGACGGCTACCTGGAGTGCATCTCTGTCAACAATCACGGAGGATTGCGTGTCAGGAGAATCGACGCCATCGATATGCAGGGGTATCGTGACGAGTTCGGCCTCGATGCGATCGCAGTCCGGATAGGTAGCCTATTCTGGGGCCCGGCACTGATGGTTAAATGCACGCAGGTCAATTACGTGACCAACGAGGAGTCGAATCTCGACCGAGGGATAGTGCGCTGCGTCGAACTCGTTCTTGAACACGGCAACCGTGTCGCACTCGACCCGATGTATACCACCGGTGTACGTATCGGTAATACCAATGCGTGGCTAGAGGATAACCTCTATGGGACCTGGACTTTTCAGCACCACACTGAAGTCTATTCGTAATTTTGACCATCGCCGCGAAGACGTCCTCTTCTCGGCAGTTCAGTACGAACGGCCCTATCGTTCGCGCCAAGCCAGAGGGGAGAGGGTCGTTGCGGCTTCGGCGATGCGGCGGCTTGTCTCAGTCTTGAGGTCTTTGCGGGCGGAGTCGATCCAGCCGTCGACGCGGGTCACGCCGATGTCGCGGTATTCGATGGCCTGGAGGAGCATCTCCAGTTTGTCGGCGTCTTTGGCGCAAAGCGCTTCGAGGGTCTGGCGGGACTCGTATTCGTCGACGGCGGCACGGACCGTGTCGCGGGAGCGGTCGGGTAGCTGGCCGGTCTGGTCTGCGGTGATCTGCCGAGGGTCTGGCTTGGCCAGGTACCGGCCGGCGGTGTGCGGCAGGTCGCCGGTGCGGGTCTCCTGGGTGTCGTGCCAGAGGGCGAGGAACGCGGCACGGGCGGGGTCGGCTCCCTCCTCGGCGGCGATGAGGGCGGCGAGCTGGGCGGTACGCATGGTGTGCTCGGCGACTGACTCCGGGTCGCGGACTCCGGCATGCCACCAGCCGGTGCGACGGACGCGCTTGAGCAGCCCGAGTTCGTACCCGAATGCGGCGATAGCCTCGGCGTCTTCTGGCACCTGTGGGTCCTTCCTAACGCTCGGAGATGCGTACCGCGTACTGAAGGCCGGCGAGCTGGTTGCGCTCGGTGCGGCTCAGGTCCGCTGTGGAGGCGAGCCTATCGAGGGCCAGGCCACATAAGGAGCGAACAGCGGGACGTTCGGTCAGCAGTGCGGGGCGAGAGGCGATCAGCGCGTGCAGGGTGCAGATGTTCAGTGGTCGCTGGGGCGATGCCGGACCGAGTCGTTCCAGCAGGTGGTGCAGCAGTTTGACGCCGGTCCAGGAGCGGGTGTCCGCGCTGAGCATGAAGGCGTCGTCGGTCTGCTCGTCGCTGAGCTCGCCGATCCAGTAGGCCCAGTAGTTGAGGTTCGCCACCTCGTCGGACTGGTCGGTCATGTGGTCGACGAAGTCGTAAAGGTGACTGCTGTCCCCGGCGACTGCCAGCGCCACGGAGGCGGAGCGAGCCTCCAGCAGGCCGGCTATGTCGCCGTCTGCGGGACGGCTCTGGCCGGCGCGATGCCACTCGGTACGGAGCCAATCGACGGCTTCGGGTCTGCCGTCGAATCCGAGCAGGTAGACGGCTTGACGCCGCAGAAGCGCCTCGTCGTCGCGCTGGGCGCGTTCGGCGATTGTGAACAGGTGAGCGTGGAAGCGGGTGCGCTCTTCGGCGCTGAGTGATGGCTGTACAGGGGTGGGTCCTCGGCGTGGCACCTGAGGTCGGAACTGATGCAGGTGCCGTGGCATCCGGCCGAGGATGGGCCAGAGGATCAGGTTGGTGATGGTCCAACGGTGCACGCTCGCGGCGAGCGGGTGCCTGTCCGGCTCGACCCATCTGGCGCCCGTGGTGATACCGACCGATAACACCTGGTCGGCTTCGATCGCCTCGCGGAGGTGCCGGCCGGTCGCCGCAGGCGCGCCCAGCCGTGAAAGTCGTCCACACAGGCGTAGGAACTCCCCTGCACTGACCGCTGAGAGCGGGCGCCGCCCGGACTCCCAGCCCTGGACCGTGGTGACGTCGACGTCGAGTGCCTCGGCGAGTCCCTCTTGCGTCAGTGCTGCCGATTGACGAGCCATTTTCAAGACGAAGCCCGAGATCAGGCCCGTCGCCTTGAAACTCTGACCGGCAGTCAGAGTTCTCGGCCTGCGTGTCATGGAAGCCTCCCCGGCATTCCCGTTTCCGCATTTCCCACTCGTACTGGCGGTCAGTTCTGCGGCTCGCAAATGGATCGTACCTTCAATTGACCGACGGGATGAAGCGCCGTTGACCAGCGCAAATGCTTTCACATTTCGCTGATCTTCATGGATGCGGTTTGCCGGGAGGCATGGATGTCAGGCAACACCTACTACGCGATGTCGGCCGCGGAACAATTGCGTACTGCTCAGCGGATGCTCGATGAGCATGTGACGTCGAGTGCGACGGGACGATGTCTGGCGTGCGATTCGCTGGGGCCGTGTTGGCGGCGGGAGAACGCGGTCGTGGTCTTCTCGCGGACTCTGCGGTTGCCGACTCGTCAGCCGGGGGCGACGCGCCCTGAGTTGGTCGGCGCAGTCCGTGTCGGTGCTCCGGGCCTGTTGGCCGGGTAGCGGTGGCGTCCGATGGATCCGCGGCCGGGGGATCTTCTCCTCGTAGGCCGGGCAGCCAGCGTCCAGTTCTCCGGGGACCGGGCGATCACGGTACGGTTAATCCGAGTCGACCCACGTGCCACCTACAGCGGCTGGTCATGGCTGGACTGCTACGTCATCGGCCCCGATGGCCGCGCACGGGAACGGCGATCGATCTTCGTGCAGGTATCCGGCCTGGCAAGGAAGGACAGCCGAGATGACCGGCCCGGTGGAGGAAACGATGTTGGAGAGCGCGGCGTGGGAGACGGCGGTGTTGGCGGCTGAGCGGCAACAGCAGTGGGTTCAGGCTGCCCGCTGGGCGTCGTGCCTGCACCGGCTGGGCCGCTGCGAGGAGGCTGTGACGGTGCTTCGGCAAACACCGGCGGCCACCACAACCAGTCAGGCGGTGGCGGCGATTCTGTGCATCAGGCTGCTGAAACAGTGCGGTTGCGAGGAGCGGGCCGGAGCTGTCTGGTCGACGCTGGAGACCACCACGACTCCGGTGATACGACGGCAAGCACTCGGCGAGCTACTGAACCCGGCGAACAACGAGCTGAACCAAACCGGCACCGGTGACCACGGCACGGTCTGTGGCTATCACCGGTGTGAGCTTCCCGAGGCCGTCGGTCAACCTCGGCGGTTTGACCATGGATCGTGAAGTTCGGCCGGCGTTCCATCAGCCAGTGCGGCCGAGTTGGGTCTGCGTGGACTGCGCCGCGCCCTGGCCGTGCTCGACACGCCGGGAGGCTCTGCCCCACGAGTTCCCAGCCGACCGATTGGGCTTGCTGATCTATCTGGCCGATCTGATGATCGAGGCGATCGAGGACCTCCACCACAGCGGCACCGGTCTCGTGCAGAATCTGTATGACCGTTTCGTGGGCTGGGCACGTCGCTGAGCCACCTTTTCGATGGCAAGTCGGGCTTGCCCGGCGCGGCAGCACCTCGAACCGTGCCCGCCCACAATCCAGACGGCAAGCCAGAGGATCGGTTCTGCCCTCTTTGCTAGTTTTCAGGTTTTTTACGAGTTTACGCGAATGAGCCGCCACGTGACTTGACCTGCGCGGACACGTCAACACCGGCACGGACTGAGCAACACAGATTATGACGCCTGGGTGTTCGTTCGGGTCGGCACCTGCCCTGCCCGGCGAGGCGGCGTCGCTTCACTCGGTTGCGCCCTGGCCGGGAATTCGTACTCTGTGATGGCAGCGATCAAACGATCTGCGTGAATGGATTGGAGCGCCCGAGGCTCTCCCCTCACTTCCGTGGAAAGGCGGTGTTCCCCTTGTTCGTTTCCGTGGATGCCGTCTGCGGGTCGATTGTCCGGCGCGGGACGACGTAGCCGGCCACGGGTTCGGCTGATCACGAGCAGCCCTGCCGACACGGGGTCAGGCCCGGCACGGAACCGAGTCCGACCGCCGAGGGCAGATCAAGCCACAGTCCGGAGCCGTTCGTGATGGCGACCGGCTCGGTCCGCGCTCTGCCCTCATGGGGCGGGGGAGGGGACCGGCCGTAGGCCGCAGCCCCTCCCCCGCACCCTCCCCACACCCCTCGCCTGGTCTACCCCCCCCCCTTGACCAAGTAGGGAAAGTTGTACGCACTCCATCGACCGAGCTCCGGCTCCAGCGATCCGGACAGGCGCTCGACCTGTCTGGCTGATCAGCGCCTTTGGAGATCCGGACCCGATCCCGGCAGGGGCCTGCTGCCTGTCCCCGGCCGGTGACTCCAGACCTAACGGTGGCACCCGTCGCCGTCATTCGCCTTCTCGGCGAACGGCGAATCCCTTCCCATTGAGGAGTTGATGCTTATGCAGAGCAGCATTCCCGTCGACCTGACCCGCCTGACCGGTCTGATGTGCGTCTCCGCTCCGGAGCAGCGCACCGATCTGGACGGCCAGGTTCGCAAAGACCGTGACGGCAACACCCTGTGGGTGACCGGCATCGCGCTGCGGCGTGCCGGGACCCGCAAGGCGTCCGTGATCGACGTCCAGACCGCCGCCGAGCCGGTCGGTGTCGCCGAGGGCACCATGATCGGCCTCACCGAGCTGGATGTGACGCTGTGGGAGATCGAGGGTCGGCACGGTCTGTCCTACCGCGCCGCGTCGATCTATCCCCGGCCGGCGGAGAGCGCCAAGACGACCCGGTCCGTCAAGGCGGAGGTCTGATGCCTCTGCTGAAACCCGAACCGACACCATCGATCTCCGAGCTGCCTGGCATCGTTCCGGGCAGCCCGGGGCTGCACCTCGACTACCTCGCCGCACTCGGCCACGACCTGATCCCGTACGGGATCTTTGCCGGACTGCTGCTGGTGGCATGGGCCGTAGCCGGTGCCGTCCTGGCCCGGAAGGCGCCACACACATGGTGGCTTCTGTACGGGTTCTGGTTCCTCCGGCTACGGATGGGCCGGTCCTGGCAGCGGCTGTGCTTGAACGCGGGCTTGACGACTGCCAGCAGGCGCGCCGTCCCGGCACGTACCGAACGGCCGGTGCTGCCGCTGCTGATCAAGGTCCGCCCACGTCGCAACGGCGCGACCGCGATGATCTGTTTCAGCGCCGGGCAGACGCCGGCCCAGTTCATCGAGGCGGCCGACGCTATGGCTCACGCCTGGCGCGTCCATGCTGTTCGTGCCATCGCGTCCGGGCGTGGCCGGGTCAAGCTGACCATCCTCAACGACGACCCGCTGATGGGCATCCCGGAGAGCCTCGGCACCTACCTCCAGCGAGCCTCACTGCGCCAGGCGGGCGAGGCACCGACCATGGACGACCTGGTCGCCACCGTCGGCAGTCGCGAGGACGGCGAGCGGTGGACCATCAATCTCCTGCTGTTCCCGCACTGGCTGATCACCGGTGCCACGCAATCCGGCAAGTCCACGCTGATCAACGCAGCGGTCTCGCAGTGGGCGACCCGTCCCGTCGCCTTGGTCGGGATCGACTGCAAGGGCGGCATGGAACTCGGTCCGCACGCTCCACGGCTGTCCGCCCTGGCCACCGACCGGCAACAGGCGGCAAGCCTGCTCGAACGTCTGGTGCGCGAGGCCAACCGCCGGATGGTCCTGTGCCGCGACCACCAGCACCGCAACATCTGGCAGCTCCCGAAGCCCCTGCGGCCGGTCCCGGTGATCGTGATCGTCGACGAGCTGGCGGAGCTGTACCTGGTCGCCTCCCGCGATGAGAAGGAGGCTGCGTTGAAGGCGACCACCAACCTGCTGCGACTCGCTCAGCTGGGTGCTGCCCTCGGCATCCACCTGGTCGTCGCCGGCCAGCGCGTCGGCTCCGACTTCGGTGCCGGGGTCACCGCGCTGCGCGCCCAGCTCGGCGGCCGGATCTGCCTGGCGGTCAACGACAAAGAGACCGCCGTCATGACCCTCGGCGACCTCTACCCGGACGCCGTCGAAGCCGCGCAGCTCATCAGCCCGGCGGAGAAGGGCGTGGCGATCACCACCGCGGAGTGGGACGGCTGGATCCGTGCCCGCTCGATCAACTTTCCGCCGGACGCCCTCGACGCGGCGATGGAGGCGGCCGCGCACCTCGCCCCGAGTTTGCCGGGCATCGACTCGGCTCTGCTCTGACAGTCCTCACCCCGAGCACGACCTCGACACGGAAGGAGAGGCCCGTGGACCGCACACGTCCCATCGGCCTAGCTGCGAGGAGGAAATATGGACTCCACCGAGCGCGAGATCCTGACCACCGCTACCCACCTTGACTTCCGGGCCTGGCTCGCCCGAATCAGGCACATCGGTGGCTGCCAGCACCCGATACACCTGACCGGCCACACCCTCACGTTCAAGGCCGACACCGGCCGCCTTCTAGCCGCGCTGACCTCCGAAACCCAACCCCACAGGCGGCTCACGATCGCCTGCGGCAACCGGCGCATCTCCCGCTGCGAGCCCTGCGCCCGGCTGCATCAGGGCGACACCTACCACCTGATCACCGCGGGCCTGGCGGGCGGCAAGAACGTTCCCGACACCGTCCGCACTCACCCTCGCGTCTTCGCCACCTTCACGGCGCCCAGCTTCGGCGCCGTCCACCGGCACACCAATGACGGCCCCTGCCGCTCACGGAAACAACCTGCTCACTGCCCACACGGCCGATCCCTGACCTGCGTCGACCGGCACCCCGCCGACGACCCGATCACCGGCGCCCCGCTGTGCCCGGGCTGCTACCGATACCGAGCGGCGGTCCTGTTCAATGCCCACACCCGCGACCTCTGGCAACGCCTCCACCGCAACCTCTACGAGGACCTGGCCAGCGAGATCGGCGTCTCCCGCAGCGTCATGCGCCGCAGCGTGCGGGTCTCCTACGCCAAGGTCGCCGAATGGCAGCGGCGCGGCATCATCCACTTCCACGCCGTCGTCCGCTTCGACGGTCCCGAAGGCCCCACCGACCCACCACCGGCTTGGGCCTCTACCGGGCTGCTCATCAGAACCGTCCGAACCGCCACCCGTCGGGTCTCCTTCACCGTGCCGGGCACCGACGTCCTGCTCCGCTTCGGCACCCAGCTCGACATCCGGCCGATCACACCCGGCCGCACCGGCGACGACCTCACCGAACGGGCCGTCGCCTCCTACATCGCCAAGTACGTCAGCAAGCCGGAGGTCACCGGCGTGACCGTGGACCGGCCGATCCGGGATCTAGCCACCATCGCGATCCTGCCGGTCACCGGGCACACCCGCACCATGATCCGCACCTGCTGGGCTCTCGGTCTGCGGCGATGGGCACACCAGCTCGGCTACCGGGGCCACACCGCCACCAAGAGCCGCCGCTACTCCACCACCTACACCGCGCTCCGAGCCGCCCGCGCCGATCACTGGAGAAACAGGAACCGGGAGATCGCGGACACCGGTGACGTGATCACCGAGAAGAACTGGAGCTACAGCCACGCCGGTCACACGGTCGGACAGGCGATGTTCGCCGATGGCGTCCTGGACGACCTGAGGGCGGCACGCGAGGACGGTGATGCCTCCTGAGGAAGACCTCATGGACCGTGGAGGCGGTCCGCGATCTCGGGCTCACCACCGACATCGAGACGGCGGCGTCCATCCTGGGCATCGGACGCAGCAAGGCCTACATGCTGGCCAAGGAGGGCGACTTCCCCGTACGGATCATCCGGGTCGGACGCAGCTATCTGGTGCCGGTTCCGGCGATCCTGGAACTTCTCGGCGTCCCCGTCAGTCACGCCTGCAGCTGAATCCGGGGATTTCCGCCACGGTCAAATGACGGTCAAATGATCAAAGGGCTGGTCGCGAGATTCCGCGATCAGCCCTTTTACCTGGTATTTCTTGGTGGAGCTGTGGGGATTTGAACCCCAGACCCCCTCGATGCGAACGAGGTGCGCTACCAGACTGCGCCACAGCCCCTTGGTTTCTCGGTGATCGCCTCACCGTGGAACCGAGGAAAGGCTAACAGGTCATCCGCACCCTCCGCGAACCACCCCTCCCCTACCGAAGGGACGGCCGCCCGGGATTCCCACCGCAACCGTGATTCACTCCGATTGCCCGCCAGCGCCGTCTCAGGACTCCGAGACAGCCCCCACAACCAGCCAGAACCCTTCAGCCGGCCACCAGCGCTGCCACAAAGCGCCTGAGACAAACCTGACAACCAGTCGGGCAAGACCCGATCGCGACGGGGGAGGCTGCGGCAGGGCGGCTCAGCCCGGATGCGGGCGGCACCGGCTGGACTGGCAACCGGGTCGCGGTGGCCCGGGAGGGGATCGCGTCACGCGTACCCCTCTATGAGGCGTGATGGTGCCGGCCGCCGGCTTCGTAGGGGCGACCACGCAGCCCGCCGCGCCGTCGATAGGAGACGGAGCCGCCGTTGGCGGCGACGGGCAGGTCGGAGGGTTCCCGGTCGAGGCCCATGGCGGCACGCCGGACGGCTTCGCGCTGGGCGGCGAGGCGGCGCTGGGCTTCGCGGCGGGCGGCGGCGCGGCGGGCCTGTTCGCGGCGGACCTCGGCTTGGCGGGCGGCGAGCCAGGCGGCTTCGCGGGCTTGGATTCGCCGGCGCCGGCGGTCGGCGATGGCGCGGTTGCGCAGGTGTACGAGGTAGACGGCGAGGAGGCTGCCGGTGACGGCGAAGCTGATCCAGAATCCGGGGCCGACCGCGAGGACGCCGACGAGTTCGATGGCGTTGAGGAGGACGAGGGCGGCGAAGACGCGGCGGCGGCGGACGACGGCGGGGGCTCCGCGGCGGCGCGGGGCGCGGCGGGGACGGCCGGTGACGAGGCGGAGTCTGCGTTCGGGTGGTTGCGGATCACTCGATGGGGCGGGGACCGTAACCGTGACCTGGCGGGCGGGGTTGATCGGTCGTCGTCCGGGCACGGTGCGGTGACGGCGGCGGCGTTGCAGAACCCGCGCCGTCGAGGACGCCCGCTCCGCGGCGAGGCGCTCGGTGGCGTCGTACCGGCGTACCAGCGCCGGGGCGAGGGCGAGCAGGCCCGCTGCGGCGAGGACGGCAAGGAGCACCGAGGTCGGCACCCTCAGGCCTCCGATCCGCCACGGAAAAGGACACGACGAATGCGAGGTTACGGGCGGTAGCCGTGATATTTCGCGCGCCGCGCCGGTAGCGTTCCGACCTTCAAGATCACTTAGCGGTACGGACGCGCCGCCACCGTGCCAGCAGGCCACCCTCGGCGGCGACCTCCTCGCTGGTCATGGCATATCCGAGATGGTCACGCCAACCACCGTCGATGTGCATGTACCGCTGGTGGTAGGCCTCCTCGCGGAACCCCAGCTTCTCCACGACCCGGCGGCTCGGCCCGTTCTCCGGCCGGATGTTGACCTCTATCCGGTGCAGCCCGCCCGGCCCGAACGCGTGGTCCACGGCGAGCGCCAGCGCCGTCGGGATGACGCCCCGGCCGGCCACCCGGTGATCGACCCAATAGCCCGCGTACGCCGAAGCGAACGCCCGCCGCACGATGTTGCCCAGGTTGACGTGGCCGACCAGCCGCTCCCGCCCGTCCTCGACGAGGCAGACGGCGAACGGCATGCTGTCGCCGTTGCGTGCGGCGCGTCTCATGTCGCGGTAGACGTAGCCGTAGGCGCGTGGCGAGTTCATCTCGGCCCACGGTCCGGGCGGCGCCGACTCCCAGGGCGCCAGCCACGCCTGGTTGGCGATCCGCACCTCGGACCAGGCCCGGGCGTCGCCCCGCTTGTACGGCCGCAGCAGCACAGCCCCGTCCGACAGCACGGCGGGCCATCCGGGTGTGGTGGCCCCCAGCATTCATCGCCTCCGGTTGAGCAGCAGTACGTCGACGGTCGAGCCGGCGGCCGCCGTGGTGACCCGTTCGCCGAGCACCAGCAGGCCGTTCGCCTCGGCCAAACCGGAGAGAGTGTACGGCCCTCCGGCGAGCGGCTGCACCGTGTAGCCGCCACCGCGCCGTTCCGCCACGTGGGCCGGCCGGAACTCGCGCAGCCCGCCGGGTGAGGAGACCGTCTCCAGCAGGTGCGCCTTGACCCCGGGTCGGAACACCGGCTCGGCCCCGGCGAGCAGCTGAATCACCGGGCGGGCCAGCACCTCGAAGCCGATCAGGGCGGCGCCCGGCTCGCCGGGGAGGCAGACCACCGGCACCTCCTCGCCGCCGACGGTGCCGAAGCCGAGCGAGGTGCCCGGGCAGAGGGCGACGTCGGTGAACTCGACGGTGCCGCGGCTGGGGCCGGGCCTGGACAGCACCCGGCGCAGCATGTCGCCGGGGCCGGTGCCGGTGCCGCCGGTCGTGATGATCAGGTCGGCGCGCAGCGTCTGGTCCTCCAGCAGGCCGCGCAGCCCTTCCGGATCGTCGTCGCAGATCCCGATCCGGTACGCCAGCGCGCCCGCCTCCACGGCCGCCGCGGTGAGCGCGTGCGAGTTGGCGTCCACCACCTGGCCGGGCTGGCTGGGCCGGCCCACGTCGACGAGTTCGTCGCCGGTGGCCACGACCACCACCCGCGGGCTGGGCCGGACCAGCACGTGCCCGATGCCGGCTGCGGCGAAGACGGCCACCATCGGGGGTGTCACGTACGACCCGGCGGCGGCGAGCAGCTGCCCGACGGCGAACTCCTCACCGGCCCGCCGGACGCCGGAGCCGCGTTTCGGGGCGTGCATGATCTCGACGGCGGCCATGCCCTGGTCGGTCCAGTGGACCGGGACGACCACGTCGGCGCCGATCGGCAGCGGCGCCCCGGCCGCCACCGAGAAGCAGGTGCCGGGGGTTATCCGGACCGGCCGCCAGTGTGCCGCGCCCATGTCGCCGACCACGTTCAGCCGGATCGTGCGGGCGGTGTTCTCGAACTGCCCGAAGGACGGGTGCGACCCGATGCGCCCGGCGCCGGCCAGGTCTTCCCATCGGGCCGCGTAACCGTCGATCGCGGCCTGGTCGAACGCCGGGAACGGGTGCGGGGCCACCACGTCGGCGGCCAGCACGTTCCCGTGCGCCTGGGTGAGGTCGAGGTCGAGCGGAGGCAGCGCGCGGAGCCTGCGCAGCACGCTGCCCAGGTACTCGGCGAGAGGCATCAGCTCGTTGGAAGCGGCCGCCTCGCGATCGGCCGTGGCGGTCATCCCTTCCGGCCGCCGACGAACTCGGTCAGCCAGGCCCGGAACTCCTCACCCAGGTCGGGCCGCTGGACCGCGAGCTGGACGACGGCCTGGAGGTAGCCGAGCGGCATGCCGGTGTCGTAGCGGTGACCGCGGTAGACGATGGCGTGCACCGGTACCCCGCCGGCCAGCATCGTGGCCATCGCGTCGGTCAGCTGGATCTCGCCGCCGTTGCCGGGTTTGGTGTCGGCGATCACCTCGAAGATCGAGCCGGGCAGAACGTACCGGCCGATCACCGCCAGGTTGCTGGGGGCCTCCTCCGGCGACGGCTTCTCCACCAGGCCGGTCACCTCGACGACGTCCTCGCCGAGGTCGCTCTCCCGGATCGAGGCGATACCGTACCGGGAGGTCTCGTGCGGCGCGACCTCCATGAACGCCAGGACGATGCCGCCGGTCCGCGCCTGGAGGTCGAGCATGGCCGGGAGCAGCGGCTTGTCCTCCTCGACGAACTCGTCGCCGAGCAGCACCGCGAACGGGTTGTCGCCGACGTGCGACGCGGCGCATCCGACGGCGTGCCCGAGGCCGAGCGGTTCACCCTGCCGGCAGGTGTAGATGTCGGCGAGCTCACTGGACCGGCGCACCGCGGCGAGACGGTCGTGGTCGCCTTTCTCCTCGAGCCGGGCCTCGACGTCCGGCCGCCGGTCGAAGTGGTCCACCATGGCGGTCTTGCCGCGTCCGGTCACCAACAGGACGTCGGTGATGCCGGCGGACGCGGCCTCCTCGACGATGTACTGCAGCACCGGCCGGTCCACCACCGGCAGCAGTTCCTTGGGCACAGCCTTGGTGGCTGGAAGGAAACGGGTCGCGAGCCCCGCTGCCGGAATCACCGCTTTGACGGCGCGCTTCGTCGTCATTCAGTCACTTCACCTTCATTGGGTTCGTGGCCGGGCATGCCGCGAGACTATCGGCCACGGCCGTGTCGCGGCGGGTGCGGCCCACCGGTGGTGGCGGGCGCGGCATCCAGATGCCCCTCCGCCCCGGCCCGGGAAACCCGTTCGGCGAGCCGATAGGTGTCCCGGCCGGCGTGTTTGGCGGCATACAGCGCCTCGTCGGCGGCGTCCAGCACCTCCTGGGCGGTGCCGCCGTGCTCGGGGAAGACGGCGATGCCGATCGACACACTGATCGAGATCCGGTCGTCGAGCCCCGGGCGGCGCGGATCGACCGGCACCGGCCAGTCCCGGACCGCGGCGCCCAGCCGCTCGGCGACGATCACCCCGCCGTACGCGTCCGTCTCCGGCAACAGCACCACGAACTCCTCCCCGCCCTGCCGGAACGCGACGTCGACCTCCCGCAGCCCGATCCGGATGCGCCGCGCGAACTCGCCCAGCACCTGATCGCCCGCGGTGTGCCCGTACGTGTCGTTCACCTCCTTGAAGTGGTCCAGGTCGAGGACCAGGACGGTGAGCATCCGCCCGAACCGGCTCGCCCGTTCCACCTCGCGGCGCAGCACCTCGCGCAGATAACGGTAGTTCCACAGTCCGGTCAGCGGGTCCGTCAACGAGAGACGCTGTGCCTCCTCATGGACACGGACGTTGTGCACGGCCACCCCGGCCTGTCCCGCGAACGTCCGCAGCGTCCGCAGATCGGCGTCGGAGAAGGCGGGTCCGCCCAGCCGGTCGTACAGGGCCAGGACTCCCAGGGTGCCCGGTTCCGGATTGGTCTCCGGATCGGTGGGCGGCGCGCAGATCGGCACCGCGAGATACGACTCACAGGCCGGCTCGTCCGGCCCCTGCCCGCTGGTGCCCCGCATCGGCCGGCCGGTCGCCGCCACCGCCCCGAGCACGCCGCGCCCCGGTGTCAGGCGCCGTTGGGTCAGCTCGGCCGCCGGCAGGTCCCAGGTTCCGGTCAGGCCGGCGCCGCAGCGGGCCGCCAGCCGCCCGTCCGACGGGTCGGCGAGCAGCAGCAGCCCCGCCCGGGCCCCGGTGGCGGTCATCGCGGTGCGCAGGATCACCGGCAGAATCCGGTCCAGGTCGTGCGTGCTGGACAGGGTGTCCCCGAGGATGGCCAGATGACGGCGCAGCTGATCCCGGCTCGCGGTCAGCGCCTGCACGTAGGACTGCAGCTCACGGGTCATCCGGTTGAAGGTCCCGGCGAGCCGGCCCAGCTCGTCCGGCCGCGGGATCGGCACGCGCGTGTCCAGATCCCCGTTCGCCACCCGGTCCGCGGCCCACGCCAGATCCCCGAGCGGGCGGGTGGTCGACCGGGCCAGCCAGCGGGCGGCCAGGACCGCCAGCACAGCGGTGACCAGCACGATCAGGAGCAGGATCGCGTACCGGAAGGTGGGCTCCCCGGCGGGCACGCTCAGCGTCAGCGCCAACGGCTGGCCGGGCGCCACCGTCAGCTGCCGGGTCACGCGAGCGTGCTCCGGCGCCGGCGCGCCGATCGCCACGCCCACCCCCGCGGCAGCACCGAGCCGGTCCATCAGGGCGTCATCGACACGCTGGGCGGCGATCACGGTCACTTCTTCGGCGTACGCGTACGCGGCGAACGCCGTACCCGTCCCCTCAACCGCCGGCTCGGCACAACTGACCGGCCTCGCGTTCCCGCCGCCCGTGGTGGTGCTGCTCGCGGTGGCACTGCTCGTGCCGGCGCCGTTCGCGGACCGGCCGAGCGACGGCTGGTCCGCAACGGTCACGTCCACCGTCGTGGCCAGCCCGCGAGCGACCAGTTGATCGGCGACCGCGACCCGGTTCTCGGCCGGGACCACGGCGACCGCGTCGGCGGCGGCCTGCAGTTGACGGCAGAGCGCACCCACGGCGGCGCTCACGGTGGCCGCCGCGTGGTCGAGGCGTTCGGTGGTCCGATCGTGGTTGACGGCACTCACGGTCAGTGCGACGAAGATCGACCCGAGCAGGACCGGACCGAGCACGACGACCAGGAAAGCGCTGGTCAGCCGGCCTCGAAGTGTCACACATCCTCCCGGGAGCGACCTTCTCTTCCAGCGATGCTGACATAGTGTGCACCGTTTGCCGCTTTTCAAAAGGGGGTGTTGCATGTCGGATTTAACCGGTGATGCGGAAAAATTACGGCAAATCAAGATCGCGCTACGCGTACGGCTGCTCACAGCCCGTCAATCACTCTCGGGCACCGCCCGAGCAGCCGCCGCCGCCGAACTCCAAACCCAGATCCTTTCTCTGGTACGCGAGACGCGCCCCACCCGGATCGCCGCCTATGTCCCGATCGGCGCCGAACCCGGCGGGCCCGACCTCCCGTACCGTCTGGCCGAGGCCCTCCCCACCGGCGGCCGCCTGCTTCTACCGGTGCTGCTGCCCGACAACGACCTCGACTGGGCCGAGTTCACCGGCGTGCTCTCCCCCGCGTCTCGCGGCCTTCTGGAGCCCACCGGCCCACGCCAAGGCCCCGCCGCCCTGCGCACCGCCGATCTGGTACTCGTTCCGGCCCTGGCCGTGGCCCTGGACGGCACCCGCATGGGCCGAGGCGGCGGCTCCTACGACCGCGCCCTGGCCCGGCTCGACGGCGACGGTCCACACGCCGCCGCCCCCTCCCGGAACGGCCCGCCCATCGCGGCCACCCTCGGGAAAGGTCCCCACACGGCCCACCCCGGCGAAGGCCCGAGCATCGTGGCGCTCCTCCACGACGGCGAGGACGTCGACGTCGTTCCCGCCGAGCCGCACGACCGCCACGTGCACGCGGTGATCACCCCCACCGGCGGCTTCTCTCCCCGGCCGGCACCGAACGACCGGGTGTGATCAGACCCACTCCGCACGCCGTGAGCGGCCGCATACGCCCGCCCGCTGAGCCCTCAGGCCGGCAGCGGAGTGGACGAATTGACCTCCGATGCCGCAACATTGGCACTCGGAGTTGGCGAGTGCCAGCAGCCGATCGATCCGGAGGAGCCGTGCCTACCTACCAGTACTCCTGCACCGAGTGCGGTGAGCAGCTCGAAGCCGTGCAATCCTTCTCCGACCCGGCACTCACCGAGTGCCCGAAGTGCCACGGCAAACTCCGCAAGGTGTTCAACTCGGTCGGTGTCGTCTTCAAGGGTTCGGGCTTCTACCGCAACGACTCCCGCTCGGGGAACGTGAGCGCCGAGAAGCCGGGCAGCGGAGACTCCGCCACCAAGAAGCCGGAGACCTCGACCACCTCCCCGGCGCCGTCGACCACCTCGACGTCGTCCTCGTCCTCCTCCACGGGTTCGGCGTCCTCGTCGAGCAGCAGCGGGACGAAGGCCGCGGCCGCTTCCTGAGCCGCCACCAGACGAAACAGCGCGCCGAGCCGGCCACCGGCTCGGCGCGCTCCCGTTCCACCCGCCGCAGCCGTCGGCGAGCGCCTTGCAGGCGGTCCCTCACCCCACCGGGACCTGAACGCCGGTAGCGGATCGGCCGTAGGCGTCCCGTCCGCTCCACGTGCCTACCCGCCTCCCGCCCGTCAGCTACCCGTCTCCGGCCTACCCGCGGCCCCGCCCGCACGGGAGGCGCTCCGGCTCCGGCTCCGGCTCCGGCTCCGGCTCCGGCTCCGGCTCCGGATAGCAGATCCCGCGGCCTGGCAGCGGTTTTCCACATCCGCCGGTCATCCACAGGCATCTCCGCGGCACGGATTCGCCCGGGCCTAACGTCGGCGTGCCCGCTTCTCCGGCGGCCCGACCTGGTGCGGCGATTTCCTGGAGGTCCCGATGCCCCGCGCGGATCCGGCACGGTCCGACGAGCGTCTCGATCCGGTGCGCTGGCGCCGGCCGAGCCGCGGCATGCTGCTCCGGCTGGCCGCGGCCGCAGTGTTGTTGATCACAGCGGCAGCGGTTCTCTGGGTCGAGCCGGCCGGCTGCGTCCCCGCGGAGGTGTCTCCGCGGGTGTCGGCGCCCGCCACCGGCGACCCGTCGGTCACCGCTTCGGGGCAGCTCTCGACCCGGCCGATCCCACCGGGCAGTGTCGGTGTGCCGGTCCGGCTGGCCGATCCGACCGCCCTCACCGTGGTCCGCCCCGGCAATCGTGTGGACCTGCTGAGACTCGACGGCGCCCGGGACGGGAGCACTCCGGTGGCGAGCGCGGCCCTGGTCCTGGAGGTGACCGGAGCCGACGATCCGGTGACCGGGGGCCTGCTGCTGGCACTCACCCCGGACGAGGCCGAGCGAGCCGTAACCGCCCCGTCCCCGGGCTTCGCCATCCTGATCCGCCCAGACTGACCACGGCCTGCTGCCGGCTCTCACCCCCGACGAGGCCGAGCGAGCCGTGACCGCCCCGTCCCCGGGCTTCGCCATCCTGATCCGCCCAGACTGACCACGGCCTGCTGCCGGCTCTCACCCCCGACGAGGCCGAGCGAGCCGTGACCGCCCCGTCCCCGGACTTCGCCACCTGATCCGCCCAGACTGACCACGGCCTGCTGCCCGCTCTCACCCCCGACGAAGCCGAGCAAGCCGTGACCGCCCCGTCCCCGGGCTTCGCCACCCTGATCCACCCGGACTGATCCGCGGCCTCCCGAGATGGAGATCCAGGTCTGAGCCATCACACGGAGGAACCGATGCGCCAAGGATGCGAGGGGAATCCCGGAGAGCCGGGCGTCTGGTCAGCCCCAGTGCGGCGGACGGTCCTCGAGCAGGCGGTCGTCGTTGGAGTGGCTGCGCTCGCCCCAACCGCGCTCGGTGTCGTCACGGGTCTGGTCGGGCAGCACCGGAGCCTCTTCGGACTCGAAGTCGACCTCACGCTCGGCGTCGTTGTCCCGCTCAGGGTCATCCAGGATGTCCACGTCTACGAGGGTAAGCCGAGAGCGTTGCGGCCGTCGTCCCCCTCCGGTTGTACCGTCGGTGAACGTGAGTTCCCCCACGAGCCCTCCGGACGACGACGCCTACTGGCAGCGACCCGACCCGTCCGCCGAGTCACTCGGCCGCCCCGAGCCGGCACCGGCGGCCGACCCCGGGGCGCCCGCCTATCCGGGCCCGCCGCGAGCCGAGCCGCCCCCGGCCGGCTGGCGCCCGCCGACGATCGCCCACCCGCCGCCCCCGCGCGCCCTGCCTCCACAGGACATGGGCGCGCTGGACGAGGCGGAGGGCTCCGCCCGGACCGTCACTTACGGGGTGGGCCTGGTCGCGGGCGCGATCGCCGTGGTGATCATCTGCCTGCTCTGCGCCCGGATCGTGTTCTGACTCCCCTGCCGAGTCCGTCCGCCCGCGCCGGAGAGGCGCGGGCGGACCGGGCAGCCCGCGATCGATACCGGATCAGTAGGTTCCCCAGACGGCCGTGGCTCCGGAGTCCCCGGTCTGATAGAGGTAGTAGACGCTCACGCCGGCCAGCACCACGAGTACCAGGGCGAACCCGATATCAGCGGCCTTCGGCAAGGCACGCGGGTCGCGGAAGGTCAGGGCGACCAGGAGCAGGGCGACCACGCCGAGGCCGAGGGTCAGCCAGAAGGTGAGCGTGCCGTTCGACATGTGGCCGTCCAGGATCTCCTTGCCGGCCGGAGAGACTCGCCCCCCGCTGAGCAGACGGTTGTAGAACTCGGTACCGGAAAGCATGGTGATCAGGGCGGCCACCGGCGCAGTGACGGCCAGCAGGGCGACGGCCCAGTTGATCCGGGAACGCCACCGGGTGACGAGGGCGTAGACGACCGCGCCGAGCGCCAGCAGGGGCACGAAGATGACGGCGGCGTGAAGCACGAGGACATGTACCGGCAAGCCGTTGACCTGGTCTAACACCAATTCCTCCTCGATCCGGGGGTCAGGCCAGCTTAGGAGTTGCGTGACGCCGCAAACATCCCTCCGAGGACAATCACGCGTGAAGCGTGACCGAACCGCGCCCTGCACACGGCTCTCCGCCGACGATCCCAGAGGGTTCAGCTCCTGGTTGGTGATTCCGCTCGCCCGTGTTGTCATGGACGAATGTCCACAGGTGCGGAACTTCTACGCGCACACGGGTTGCGGGTGACCCGCCCCCGGCTGGCCGTGCTCGACGTCCTCACCAGCGGCGGCCACCTGGAGGTCGACGAGATCGCCCAGCAGGTCCGTGGCCGGCTGGACTCGGTCTCCACCCAGGCTGTGTACGACGTGCTGAGCGCCCTCTCCCGGGCCGGGCTGGCCCGCCGGATCGAGCCGGCCGGCAGTCCCGCCCGCTACGAGGCCCGGGTCGGCGACAACCATCACCACATCGTCTGCCGGAGCTGCGGCACGATCACCGACGTCGACTGTGCCGTCGGCCGCCGGCCCTGCCTCACCCCCGACGAGACGCACGGCTTCGACCTGACCGAAGCCGAGATCACCTTCTGGGGCCTGTGCCCGGCCTGCCAGACCCGGCGCGAGGCCGACCGGTCCGTCTGACCCCGGCACCGCATCGGCTCGACCGCCGCGGCCAGCAGCCGCGGCAACATCGCGGCCAAGCGATCGAGGACAGCCGCGCGGCCGAGCGACCACGACGACAGCACGGTCCAGCGGCCGAAACAGCCACGCGGCCAAGCAACCGCGACAGCGGCAGGGGCAGGTGACCGCGACGGCGTGGCACGCTGGGTGGCATGACGGGAGACGCCGGGCTGTTCGGACCGGACTCGATCACCTGGAAACTGCACCGCGAACCCATCCTGTTGCTCGGTGGCCTGCGCTCGCTGTATCTGCAGGCGCTGCATCCCCGGGCGGTGGCCGGGGTGGCACAGAACTCGGGCTACCGGGCCGACCCGTGGGGCCGTCTTCTGCGGACCTCGGATTACGTCGGGACGGTCGTCTACGGCAGCACGGAAGACGTGGCGCGGGCGGCGGCCCGGCTCCGGCGGTTGCACGCCCGGATGTCGGCCGTCGACCCGCGGACCGGTGAGCGGTTCCGCATCGACGAGCCGGATCTGCTGCGCTGGGTGCACGTGGCGGAGGTGGAGTCGTTCCTGACCACCGCGGTGCGCGCCGGGGTGGGCCTCACCCCGGAGGAGGTCGACGGCTACTACACCGAGCAGCTCCGGTCCGCCGAGCTGGTGGGCCTCGACCCGGCGACCGTCCCGGCGACGGCAGCCGAGGTGGAGGCCTACTACGCCGCGATGCGCCCACAGCTCGGCCTGACCAGGGACAGCGCCGAGACCGCCCTCTTCCTGACGGTGCCGCCGGTCCCCGGCCACTGGGGCGGGCTGCCGCTGCGCCTCGGCCTGACGCTGGGACCGCCCCGCTGGGCCTATCTCGGCATCGCCGGGACCGCGATCGGCCTGCTGCCCCCTTGGGCCCGGAAGATGTACGGCGGTCTCGGCTGGCCCAGCACCGACCTGGCCGCCGCCCTCTCGGTTCGTGGCCTGCGCGCCCTCCTCGCGGGTGTCCTGGCAGCCTTGCCCAGCCGGTACCGGATGTCCCCACTCCGCCGGGACGCCCTGGATCGCGCCGGCCTGGCCTGACCACGGTCCGCCCCGCTCCGCAGCGAACCGGGCAACGAAGCCGAGGGCCAGGGCCCACCTTGGACCAGACCGGCCCGGCCTGGCCGCCATCCGCCCGCTCCAACGCGAGCCCGGGTGCCGCGGGCTGACGGCTAGGCGCTCAGGTGCTCCACGGCCGTCCAGGGCTCCTTCGCCACCGCGTCCGCCCCGGCCGGGCACACCTTGCGAAAGTCGCACCACCCGCACAGCGAACCCGGATTGACCGGGAACCGCTCGTCCGGGTCGGCGCCGGCCGCGACGGCCTTCTCCGCCTCCATGATGTCGACGGCGGTCTCCTCGGCCCGGCGCACCTGCCGGGCCAGCGACTCCTCGGTGTGCTCGTGGACCGCGACCGTCCCGGTGGGCAGGTGGTGCAGCTCGACACGGCGGCAGGGGCGACGGAAGACCCGCTGGGCGGCGAACGCATACAGCGCGAGTGCCTGCGAGCCGCGCGCGTCGTCGGCGCTGAGCCCGGACCGCCCGGTCTTGTAGTCGACGATGACCGCCTCGGGCCCTTCCGCCCCGGGCCGGGAGTCGATCCGGTCGGCCCGCCCGTTGAGAGCCAGCACGGAGGTCTTGGTGGCGACGACCCGTTCGACGCCGAGTGGCTCCTCCTCGGGATCGAGGGTGGCCACGTAGGTCTCCAGCCAGTCGAGGGCCCGGCGGTAGACGGCCCGCTCCTGGTCGACGTCGCGATAGCCCTCCCGCACCCAGGTGGCTTTGAGCAGGGTCGGCAGCGCCTCGGCCGCGCGCCGCTCCGGGGCCAGTGCGAACCAGTTCTTCAGCGTGGTGTGCACGCTGGCGCCGAGGGAGTTGTGCGCCCACGGTGGGCCCTTGGGCGGGCTGGGCCGGTCGACATACGAATACCGATACCGGCGGGGGCAGTCGATGAACGCCCCGAGTTTGCTGGGCGTGCAGACGAAGAGGCGCTCGGGCATGCCGGCGAAGCCGAGCTGCTCGGGGACCGCGGACCTGGTGTCACGGGATCGGGTGGGGGGCACGGAACAATCCTGCCAGCACCCCCCGACAGAACTCAGACCATGCCGGCGTAGGACTGCACGAAAGCGAACACCGCGTCGGCGATGAGCTGAACCGCGATGGCGGCCAGCAGAAGCCCGGCGATCCGGGTGAGCACCTCGATGCCGGCCGGGCGCAGCAGTTTGACGATCAGCCCGGAGAACCGCAGCACCAGCCACACGCAGGCCATCACGGCGAGGATGGCGGCGGCCAGGATCAGATATTCGTCGGTGGTCTCGGCGCGCTGCACGAACAGCATGGTGGCGACGATGGCGCCGGGCCCGGCGAGCAGCGGGGTGCCGATCGGCACGAGCGCCACGTTGCTGGTGCCGGCCTGTTCGGCGGGTTCGTCGGTCTTGCCGGTCAGCAGTTGCAGCGCGACCAGCACCAGCAGCAGCCCGCCGGCCGCCTGCAGGGCCGGGAGTTGCACATGCAGGTAGTCGAGGAGGGTCTGCCCGGCGACCGCGAACCCGACGATCACGCCGAGGGCGAGCAGCACGGCCTGCGTGCCGGCCCGGTTGCGGGCTTTGGCGGGCATGGCGCCGGTGAGCGCGAGGAAGACCGGGACCATGCCGGGCGGGTCGACGATCACCAGCAACGTCACGAAGAACTCGCCGAACAGCTTGACATTCACCCGAACAAGGTAGGGTCCGGCGTGCTTCGGCGCAGGCCGGTGCGTCGAGCGTCACCCCAGGACCGGCACTCCGGCCGCCGCCGAGACGATCTTCTCGTACGCCTCGGGGTCGGTTTGGAACGCTCCGAGCCGCACCGTCTTGTGCGTACCGTGGAAATCGGATGATCCGGTGACGACCAGGCCGAGCCGTTCCGCGAGAGCCCGCACCTGGGCCCGCTGCGCGGGGGTGTGATCCTCGTGGTCGGCCTCCAGGCCGAAGAGGCCGGCCTCGGCCAGGTCGACGATCAGCTCGTCGGGCACCACCCGCCCGCGCACGGTGGCCCGCGGATGCGCGAAGACGGTCACCCCGCCCGCCTCCCGCACCGCCCGCACCGCATCGAAAACATCAAGATCAGACTTTGGTACGAAGTACCGCGCGCCCAGCCACGTGGAGGCGAACGCCTCCGTGGTGGTCCGCACGAGCCCGGCCCTGATCAGCGCCTGTGCGATGTGCGGCCGCCCGACCGATCCGCCGGCGGAGTATCCGCTCACCTCTTCCCAGGTGATCGGCACCCCGTCCGCCCGCAGTTTCGTGACGATCTTCTCGGCCCGCTGTTCCCGGTCCTCGCGGAGCCGCACGAGTTCCCCGGCGAGCACCGGCTCGGACGGGTCGAACAGGTAGGCGAGCAGGTGCAGCGGAATGGCCGGCTCGGCGCCGTGCCAGCGGCAGGACAGTTCGGCGCCGCGCACCAGGCGCATACCGGTGGGGCGGGCGGCGGCGGCGGCGTCCCAGCCACCGGTGGTGTCGTGGTCGGTGATCGCCATGACGTCGAGCCCGGCGGCCGCCCCGGCCCGGACCAGTTCGCCCGGGGTGAGAGTGCCGTCGCTCGCGGTCGAATGACAGTGCAGGTCGATTCCGGTCACCGATGTCACGCTACCGCCGGCCGCCCGGTCAGGCGTCGTCTCCCTCGTCGTCCTTGCCGAGACGGGCCTCCACGGCCTGCGGCTCGTACATCTCCTCGACCACCCGCAGGTAGAGCTCGTTGGGGTTGGGCAGGTGCTTGACCTCGCGCAACGCCTGATCCTGGCCGGCCGACTCGAGGACGAACGTGCCGTAGCTGAGCATCCGCCCGAGGGCCGACTGCTCGTACTTCATGTCGGTCACCCGCAGGAGGGGCATCATCGCCACCTTCCGGGTGATGATCCCGTTGACCACCATCACCCGCTTGTTGGTGAGGATGAACCGGTCGAAGTACCAATCGAAGACCTTCCAGGCCACCCAGCTGATCACGCCGAGCCAGACCAGGACCGCGACGGTGACGAACCCGTCGAGATCCTCCTGGCGGGTCAGGAAGCCGGCCAGGTAACCGAGCGCGAGTGTCGCGGCCGCGCCGATGCCGAGCGGCTTCGAGAGGTGGATCCAGTGCCGTTTCCACTCGCCGCGGTACCGCTCGGTGGGGAACAGGTAGCGGGCGACCAGTGTGGTCGGTTCGTCCTCCAGGGGGAGGAAGCGGCGCGGCCCACCACCGCGGTCGAGCCCTTCGAGCTCCTCGGCGGTGAAGCTGGGCGCCTGGTACTCGTCGGTCTCGTCGTAGACCTCGCCGGGTGAGCGGCGGCGCGCGAACGCCGGATCGTCCCCATAGGGATCGCCGTCCGCGTAGTCAGGGTCGTCGTCGAAGGCCGGGTCGCGATACCCGTAGCTCTCATCGTCGTCCCGAGGGCGACGGGCGCCCTCGCCTCGCGGGTCGCGCGGCTCACCAGGATCCATGTGGAGATGCTATGCGACGAGGTCCGTGAAGAAAGTGCCGAAGCCACGCGCGATGTCCGCGATCGTGCCTCCGAGTGACTCGAACACCGCCGCTGCCGAACTCGGGTTGAAGGCGATGAAGAAGATCAAGAATGCAATACCAAGCCAGGTGAGGACCTTCTTGACCATGGGGGCCTTCTCCTCCGGTGCGGGTTACGATCTGCGCCGCGGCAGTACTGACGGTATCAGCTTCGTCGCTTCGTGTGAACAAAGTGGCCGGAAAGTCGATTGCCATAGCCGCAGGTCACACCTAGGGGTCAGGCACGACCGTGCAGGTACGGCGACGGCGCTCCGAAAACGAGCTCGGACGGCACTCCCTCGGAGAGGTCGTGCAGTACGACATGCTCCGCGAGGAGATAGCCCGCGCTCGCGGGCCACGCTACCGCATAGAGCCACATTCCTTTGGCCTCACTCACGTAGGCACTTCGATCTTCAGGTGACTTGACACACCACAGTGGAGTGGGATGCCCCGCCGCCTTGATCTTCGCGTGTGGACCGGCGTGCCCACCGCGGTCGGCCAGCGCCTCGGCGAGCAGGTGCCCCGGGTCGATCCCGGGGATGCCGGCGAACCGCGTGCCCAGCCCGACGCCGGGCTGCTCGGCGATCAGGACCAGGTCGGCCGGCCCGCCACCGAGCGGCTCGGGACCGCTGCAGGCGAGCACGGTGGCCCGCACCCCGAACCGGTCGTCACCCGACCAGCCCACCCCGGTGACCATCCACCCGGAGGGCAGCGGCCAGGGACACCAGAGCGGTATCCGCTCCGCGCTCGACGCCGACTCCCGCAGCACCGTCCCGACAATCTCCGCGCTGATGTGCTCGGCGACGTGGAACGGCGGAACGTCGCCACAGTTGTCGCACCGCCAGTTGCTGTGCATCAGGTCCGGCTTCCGAACCCGTGCAGCACATCTGGGGCAACTCACCGTGACACCCACACTCCATACCGTGCTGGTCACGCGGGCTGCCGTCAAGCGAATCGGCAGAAGAGGGGCCGATCCAGGTCAGGCGGGAGGCGGGCCGGCGTGCGCCCGGATCCACGCGTGCATGGCGATGCCGCTGGCGACCCCGGCGTTGATCGAGCGGGTCGAGCCGTACTGGGCGATCGAGAAGAGCTGCGTGCAGGCCCGCCGCGCGGGCTCGGACAACCCGGGCCCCTCCTGGCCGAAGAGCAGGACGCAGCGGCGCGGCAGGGTGACCGTCTCCATCGGCTTCGAGCCGGGCAGGTTGTCGATGCCGATCACCGGGAGGTCCCCGGCCGCGGCCCACGACACGAAATCCTCGATCGTCGGGTGGTGACGGACGTGCTGATAGCGGTCGGTGACCATGGCGCCCCGCCGGTTCCACCGGCGCTGCCCGACGATGTGGACCTCGGCGGCCAGGAACGCGTTGGCGTTGCGCACCACGGTGCCGATGTTGAAGTCGTGCTGCCAGTTCTCGATCGCGACATGGAAGTCGTGGCGCCGGGTGTCCAGGTCCGCGACCACCGCCTCCCGGCTCCAGTACCGGTACCGGTCCACCACGTTGCGGCGGTCGCCGAACTCGAGGAGTTCCGGATCCCAGTGCGCACCGGCCGGTCGCTCACCCACCCAGGGACCGACTCCGACCTCGGTGGATATGTCCTCGCCCGCCGTCATGGGGCGTTAGGCTACCGATTCGGCCGGGGACGACTCACCCGGCCGGAGACGCAATGAGCGGCGGGGCCCTCCCCGGCACCCGCCGCCCACGCTCTGTTGGGAACGAGTGTGCCTTACCGTCCGTATCCATGTGAAGGACTTTCAATTGTGAGGCAGCTCACAATTAGGTTTATTAACTGTTTCCTTCCGGTCATGGCAACGCTCCCAAGGCCCGAGCGCGGCCTGGACAAACCGCCTAGATCACTAGATCCGGCACGGAAGCGCCCACTCGATCGTGTCAGCAATCAGACACTGGGTGCCTACTTTCGGTTACCATGAGGCGCCCATGGTCGTTTGACTGCCCGGACCCGGATGGTGCGGCACACCACGTGTGACAGCACACAGCTCGGGAATGATGAATGGGTGCCAGGAGTTTCACCCGACGAAAGCGATTCCCGCAGACGGAGGCATCATGGCGACGGTTGCGCTGACCGCAGCGAACTTCGACGAGGTCACCAGTAAGGACGGCATCGTCCTGGTCGACTTCTGGGCCAGTTGGTGCGGGCCCTGCGTCCGCTTCGCACCGACCTACGAACGCTCCTCGGAGAAGCACCCGGAGATCACCTTCGGCAAGGTCGACACCGAGGCGGAGCCGGTTCTGGCGCAGAAGTTCGACATCCGCTCCATCCCCACGATCATGGCCGTGCGCGACGGCATCGTCGTCTTCGCCCAGCCCGGCGCACTCCCCGGGTCCGCCCTGGAGAGCCTGATCGAGAAGGTCCAGGAGCTGAACATGGACGAGGTGCGCGAACAGATGGCCGCGCAGCTCAAGGCGAAGGACGAGCCGGCTGCCGCGCGCGGCTGACCCGGCACGACCGAGGGGCCCGCGGACCGGTTCGGTCCGCGGGCCCTTTTTCGTACGCTCGTTCGAGCAAGGTCATGGACACGCTGTAGAACGTGTGTTCGAATACTTGCCATGCGATGGTCCCACCTGTCGGCTCAGCCCGGTGACGGCACGCTCCTGAACAGGGCGGCGCCGGCGGCCCCACCCCTGCCGCTGGCGCTGCCCGGCGCGATCGTGCGCACCTTCGACACTCCCGGCTTCGCCGGCGTGACGTTCTACGAGGTCCACGCGAAATCCCTGATCAACCGGGTGCCCGGGACCTCGCGGGTGCCGTTCGAGTGGACCGTGAACCCATATCGTGGCTGTTCCCACGCGTGCACCTACTGCCTGGCCGGGGACACGCCGATCCTGCTCGCCGACGGCTCCACCCGGCCGCTGGCGCAGATCCGCGCCGGCGACGCGGTGATGGGCACGATGGGCGCCGGGGCGCACCGGCGTTATGTGCCGACCACGGTCCACGACCACTGGGAGACCAGCAAGCCCGCGTTCCGGGTGACCCTGGCCGACGGGACCCGTCTCGTGGCGAGCGGCGACCACCGCTTCCTCACCGACCGCGGCTGGCGGCACGTCAGCCCCGCCGAGCCGCACCAGCCGGCCCTCGCCGTCGGGGACCTGATGTTCGGGGTGGGCCGGTTCGCCGAGCCGCCCAAGGAGTCACCCGACTACCAGTCCGGTTTCGTGTGCGGCCTGATCCGGGGTGACGCGTCCGGCGCGGGCGTTGCGGTCGAGGGCGACGCCTGGGTCCGGGCCGACGGTTACCTCGACGACGTCTCCCTCACCGAGGCGGCGCGCTGGCCCGAGCTGCCCACAAGCGACTGGTTCCGCGGCTTCCTGGCCGGCGCTTTCGGGGCGGTCGGCCGGACCGATCGGCTGGCCGTGGTGCTGGAGAGCACCGACGTCGGCTATCTGCGCTGGATCGTGCACGCCCTGACCCACCTCGGCATGGTGGCCCGGGGCCCGGGGCCGGTCCGTCCCGGCGCGGCCGGCCGGGTCGAGACCGAGCGCCACCTGGAGGCCGCACTGCGTTTCCGGCATCTGACCGGCGCCACGATGGGCCCGCTGGACGCCTCCGGGGTCGGGGTGCGCGGGGAGCGGCGGCTCGCCGTCGCCGACATCGAGGATCTCGGGCTCACCCTGCCGCTGTTCGACATCTCCACCGGCACCGGCGACTTCATCGCCGACGGTGTGGTCAGCCACAACTGCTTCGCACGGAACACACACACCTATCTGGACCTGGACTCCGGTCACGACTTCGACAGCCGCATCCTGGTGAAGGTGAACGCCGGGGAGCTGATCCGGCGCGAGCTGGCCGGCCCACAGTGGGCCGGGGCGCCGATCGCGATGGGCACCAACGTCGACGTCTACCAGCGGGCCGAGGGCCGCTACCGGCTCATGCCGGAGATCCTGGCGGCACTGCGCGACCACGCCAACCCGTTCTCCATCCTCACCAAGGGCACGCTGATCCTGCGCGATCTCGACCTGCTCCGGCAGGCCGCCGAGGTGACACAGGTCGGGCTGGCGGTCTCGGTCGGTTTCCTGGACGAGACGGTCTGGCGCTCTGCCGAGCCCGGCACGCCGAGCCCGCGCCGCCGGCTTGAGGTGGTCCGGCGACTGACCGACGCCGGCTTCGGGGTGAGCGTCCTGATGGCCCCGATCCTGCCGGGGCTCACCGACACCGACGAGTCCGTCGACGAGACGGTGGCCGCGATCGCGGCCGCCGGGGCCACCAGCGTGACGCCGCTGCCACTGCACCTGCGTCCCGGCGCCAAGGAGTGGTTCGCCTCCTGGATCGGCCGGGAGCATCCGGAGCTGCGGCCGCGATACCGCGAGCTGTACGGCAACGGCGCCTACCTCCCCCGGGCCTACCAGGACGAGATCGCGGCCCGGGTCCGGATGGCGAGCCGACGGCACGGTCTGCACCGGCCATCGTCCCCGGTCGGGACCCACCGCCTGCCCGACGAGGCCGCCGCCCGCCCGGTCCACGACCAGCTCACCCTGCTGTGACGCTTCACCGGGATCACCGCGGAGGGCCGGGGAAACCGCCGAATCTGACTTTCCGGAGGCGGATAGAGTTCGGATATGCGGACCGCTCAACAGATCCTGGCCGATGCGACAGTCATCGCGGTGGTGGGAGCGTCCCGCGACCCCCACAAGGCGGCACACACCATTCCGCTCCAGATGCTGCGGCACGGCTGGCGGATCATCCCGGTCAATCCGTTCGTCGACGAGGTGCTCGGCGTGCCGGCCGTGCCCACGCTGGCCGACATCGGCGAGCCGATCGATCTGGTGAACGTGTTCCGTCCGGCCCGGGATGCCGTCGAGGTGGTGCGGCAGGCCGTGGCCGTCAAGGCGCCCGCCGTGTGGCTGCAGAGCGGCATCGTCTCGGCCGAGGCCCGGCGGATCGCCGAGGAGGCCGGGCTCGACTACGTCGAGGACCGCTGCCTGGCCGTCGAGCGTGCGCTCGGGCAACTGACCCGTCGCGCCTGATCCGGCGCACCTGACCAGGACCCACCGAGCCGGCACCACCCGAGCCGGCGCGCCCGCACGGTCGCACCTGATCTGGCACCACCCGAACCATCGCACCTGATCTGGCGCACCCGAACCGGCATCACCCGAACCGTCGCACCTGAACTGGCGCACCCCGATTCGGCGCACCTGACCGGGGTGCCTGACCCGGTGTGGGGCGATCCACTGACAGGAATCCGGCAACGGACACCGACCGGCCCTTCCGTACTTTGCATGGCACGCCAAAATGGGAAGCCATCGGCTTCCGTGCTCGTGGAAGCCGGTCGGAAACGCTTCCTCGCCGGCAGGTACGGTGCGAGGACTCAAGGAGGACCGCAGATGACCTATCCCCCGGCAGACGGCACGCCCGATCCTTACCAGCCGCCGCAGCCTCCGGCCAGCGACCCGACTCTGCAGTACCCGCCTCCGAACACGCCTCCGACGAGTCCCGCGGCACCGTCCAGCGGCCCCGGATACCCACCGCCGTCGTCCGGTGGGCCCGGATACGCTCCGCCGTCGTCCGGCGTGCCGGGCTATCCGCCGCCCGCGTACGGGTACCCGGCCGGGGACAAGGGTGGATACGGGGCGCCGCCGCCCGGCTTCGGTACGCCGTACTCGCCGTATGGCGCGCCGCGGCAGACGAACGGCCTGGCCATCGCGTCGCTGATCTGTTCGCTGGCCGGCCTGGTGACGTGCATCAGCGCGCCGGTCGGCGTGGTGCTCGGGCACATCGCGAAGAAGCAGATCCGGGAGACCGGCGAGGCCGGCGAGGGGATGGCCACGGCGGGCCTCTGGGTGGGTTACATCCTCAGTGCCCTGTTCGTGGCGCTCGTCGTCTTCTACGGCGCCCTGGCCGTCTGGGCGATCAATGAGGGCGCCACCAGCTCGACCACCTACTGACAGCGCGATGGACCGGTCCGCGGGGACCGGTCCATCGCACACCCGAGTCAGCGGAACTGGGCCTCGCGGACGCTGTTGCCGCCGTCCACCACCAGCATCTGGCCGGTGATGTAGGACGCGGCGGGCGAGCAGAGGAAGGCGACCGCCGCGGCGACCTCGTCCGGTGTGCCGGGACGGCCGATCGGGGTGCCGAGCCCCTGTTTGATCTCGGTCACCGTCGAGGCGGCCGTGTAGATCGTGCCGGGGGCCACGCAGTTGACGTTGACCCCGTCGGCGACCAGCTCCATGGCGAGCGCCCGGGTCAGGCCCACCACACCTGCTTTCGCGGCCGCGTACGCCGCCTCGGTGGGCAGGGCGTTCACCGGTCCGGCGGTGGCGGCCAGGTTGACGATCCGGCCCCAGCCGCGCTCCGACATGCCGCCGACGAACGCACGGCTGCACAGGAAGGCGGTGCTGAGGTTCCGGTCGATCTCGGCTCGCCACTCGTCGAAGGTGAGCTGGGCGACCGGGCGCAGCACCTCGGGGCTGGCCCGGCTCGCCAGGCCGGCGTTGTTGACCAGCACCTCGACGTCGCCGAGCTGGTCGGCGATCGCGTCGGCGAGGGCGCCGACCTCGGACTCGTCGGTGAGGTCGGCCACGAATCCGGTCACGCCGAGTTCGGTGGCGCGCTCGTGGATGCGGCGGGTGGTGGACACGATCGCCACCCGGGCCCCGAGGTCACGCAGGCGGCGGGCCGTCGCGTACCCGATCCCGTCCGGGCTGCCGGCACCGGTGACCAGGGCGACCTTCCCGTCCAGGCGGAGGGTCACCGGGGCGTCGCCGGAGGCCTCGATCTCCGCCTCGACGAGTTCCTGCATGTCGGTTCCGGCCGGGCGGTCGGAGGTTTCGCCGGGGGCGCCGGAATTCGGTGGCCGGCTGTCGGCGGGGCGTGTGGTGTCACGCCGGGACGGGCTACCCCCGGTGGAACGGGCGTCGAAGACCATGCGGCGATCCTGCCTGCTCGGGAAGGGCGGGGCAATCATCGTGTCACTGTGGCGTCCCCCGGGGCGGTCGCCTCAGCATCGCATCCGCCCTGGTTGTGACGGCTTTCCGACACGAACCGAAAAGATCAGCCGCCGGAGCCGGGCGGGAACGGCCGCACCGGGCCCTCCTCGACGAACACCAGTGGCGCGTCCGCTCCGTAGTGTGCCGGGAACTCGTCGCGGATCCGGTCGATGTCCCTGGTGCCGATCTCCACGCCCATGCCGTCGTGCCGGCTCCCCACGGTCACTATCCGCAGGCCGCGGGCGTCCCAGTACGGCAGGTCGGCCACCACCCGGTCGTGCCACCGGCCGAGTTCGGCGACCGCGTGCGCCGCGTCCCGCACCACGATGCAGGCGTTGTCGGCGTTCTCCCGGATGAAGGCGTCGAAAGCCTCTGACGGTACGCGGTACACGATCGCTCGTACTCGAAGCTGGTCGACCTCGAGGCCCGCGAAGCTGTCGGCGAACCGCTCGCGCCCGCCCCGGTCGATGCGCTCCATGGCGGCGGCGAGCCGCTCGGGGGTGACCGGTACGCGCCTTTCGCCGACCACGCTGAACCGCGCTGGACGGCTGAACTGGCAACCGGGTGTGTGCCAGCCGCCGGTCGGCCCGGAATGCTCGGGCGGATCACCGCCGCCTATCTCGCCACAGCCGGGCGCGGTCATGAGGAGCGCCCCGGCGAGCAGGAGCCGGACCACCCGATCGCGATGCATCGCATCCCCCTTCTGTATCGCGCCCCGGCCGTCTCCGCCAGCGGAGCGGGCGCGGCCACCGGTGGAGGAGGGTCTCGGCGGGGACCAACGATCGAGTTTCAGCCGCCGAAGCGGATGAAGGGTGCGGTAAACACATCTTTACCCGGAAAGAGGCTCGGTACGGACATCACGGGCTGCCCCGGCGATGAACACCGCCACCCCGGCCAGCAGCAGCGCCAGCCCCGGCAGCGACTCCGCCCGCGGCACCTGTCCCAGCCACCACCAGGCCAGGAACGCCGCTCCCGGCACCTCCAGCAGGATCAGGACGCTGACCGTGGTGGCCGAGGTGTGCTGCAACGCGTAGTTGAACATCGAGTGCCCCAGCAGTTGCGCGCCCGCCACGATGGCCAGGATCGCCGCCCAGGTCCGCCCGTCGTAGCCGGTCAGGTCGACGCCGAAGAGCAGGCAGACGGCGAGCAGCACGGCCGCGCACGTGCCGTAGCAGATCCAGGTGTAGGTGGTGGTGCTCACCTCCGTCCGGGCCCGCTCGCCGAGTGCCGTGTAGACGGCCGCCGCGACCGCCCCGAGCAACGCCAGGACGTCGGCGAAGACGGCCTGCGCCGAGACTCCGAGGTCGGCGCCGGTGGCCCAGGCGGCGCCGGCCACCGCCAGCCCGATGCCGGCCCACCCGGCCGCCGACGGGCGCCGGCCCTGTGCCGCGGCGATCAGGCCCTGCCAGACCGGCTGGGTGGCGACCAGCGCGGTCGCGGTGGCCACCGAGCCGAGCTGCACGCTCGGCATCCAGGTGGCGAAGTGCAGGGCCAGGGCCAGTCCGGCGAGCACGCAGAAGCGCCCGGCCGGTCCGCGGACTGCCCGGCGGACCTCTTCCCGGCGCGGGCCCAGCGCGATGGGGGTCAGCGCGAGAGTGGCGAGACCGTTGCGCCAGAACGCGATGGCCAGGGCCGGGGCGGACGCGAAGGCGATCAACGGGGCGGACGAGGAAACGGCCAGCACCGCGACGGTCAGTGCCAACATCAGGGCCGCCGGTTGACCTGGTGAGCGCATATTCATCCCCGGCCGTCGCTTCTTGCGCAGTGGTGCTGCGCAGTTTGCCACTGTCTATTGGCGGACAGTGACGGAGTGGATACAGTCACCGACGGTTTACTCCCCGTTTCCGCCCCCCGACGTCCTGGAGGACGATTCACATGCCCGCCTACCGTGCGGTCGTGTTTGACTTTTTCGGCACTTTGACCCGTTCTGTCCAGCGTGGTCCCCAGCACGCCGCCATCGCCCGGTCGCTCGGCGCCGACCCGGACGCCGTGGTCGGCGTCCTCAACCGCACCTTCCGGGCCCGGGCCTGCGGCCGTTACGGCTCCGCGGAGGCCACCCTCCGCTGGGTGATCGAGCAGGCCGGCGGCCACCCCCGTCCGGGCGCCATCCGCGCCGCCATGCCGGCCCGGGTCGACGCGCTGCGCGCCGACACGCAACTGCGGCCCGAAGCGGTCAGCGCCCTCACCGCCGTCCGCCGGCGCGGGGTACGCACAGCAGTGGTCAGCGACTGCACCCACGAACTCCCCGCCTTCCTGCCCGGCCTCCCCGTCGCGCCGTTGCTGGACGCCCAGATCTACTCGGTGGAGATCGGCGTCTGCAAGCCCGACCCGGAGATCTATCTCGCGGCCTGCGACGCGCTCGACGTCGCCCCACACGACTGCCTGTACGTGGGGGACGGCGGAAGTCATGAGCTCACCGGGGCCGCGGCGGTCGGCATGACCCCGGTCCGGCTGGCCGCCCCCGACCTCGCCAACCATCTCGTCTTCGACGCGGACACCAACTTCGCCGGCCGTACGGTGCGGTCGCTCACCGAGATCCTGACACTGCTCGACTCGGTGCCCGTGCTGGCCTGAGCACCGTGGGAGGATGGACCGGTGAGTTCTGGCGTGCTGGAAGAGGCGATCAAGAAGGCGGCGATCGCCTGGATCTCCGTGGATGACGGGCCGGCCTACGCGCTCTGGTGCATGCCGGTGGAGTCCTCGCTGGCCGTGATCAGCGGCCCCGGCGAGCAGTTCGCGCCGGGGCTGGCCGAGGCCCGATCGGCCACGGTGCGGCTCCGCGGCGACCACGGCGGGCTGATCGTGCGTGCCGAGGCCACGGTGTCCCGGCTCGTCCCGGGCTCACCGGAGTGGGACGAGATCGCCCCGCAACTGGCCGGGAAACGACTCAACGCCTCCGGCCCGGCCGAGCAGGTGGTGGCCCGCTGGGCGGCCGACGGCTGCGCGCTGGTCCGCCTCACCCCGGGCGCCGACTCGATGGCCGGGGCCGCAGACCTGCCGGCCGAGTCGCATGCCGCACCGCCCCGCGAGACCCCGGCCCGGGTCGAGACCCGCCGCCCGTTCCGCCTGCACCGGGTCAGAAAGCGCTGACCGTCTCATCCAGTTGGACGCCGGCGCTGTCCCACAAGCGCTGAGACACCTCCCACCAACAGCCGGGGGTCAGCCGATGAAGGGCGGGACGGCGATCCGGCCGGACGCCACCGGCCACACCTGGCCGGCCACGGTGGCCGACGTGGCCGCGCCCCCGACGGCCGTCACCGTGCACTCCAGACGGGACGGTCGCTTCATCTCCACACCCTGGTGGATGCGGTAGGAGGAGACGCCGTCGCCGGGCAGCCGGCCCGCCGCCACCAGCCACACGCCGAGAGCCAGCGCCGCCGAACCGGTCGCCGGGTCCTCCGGCACGGCGCCGCCCGCCACGAACACGCGGGCGTGGGCCTCACGGTCCGCCCAGGCGAAGACGCTCAGGTCGGTGACCCCGGCGCGTTCCGCCGCCGCCACATCGATCCTGGTACGGGCGAGCGCCTCCCGGCGTACCGGAAGAAGCACCCAGTCCAGGCCGCACCCGGCGGAACGTGGGGCAGCGAGATCGTCACCGGCGTAGTCGGCGGCTGTCAGGCCGGCCGCCGCGAGCAGCGGCGCCGGGTCGAGGGGCTCGCCGAGACGCGGGGTGGCGCCGGTGAGCGTGGCCCCGCCCGCGGCGGTCACGGTGATCGGCAGCAGGCCCGCGCCGCATTCCTGGATCACCTCACCGGCCGCGAAGAGCCCTCGGCGCATCGCGGTCACGGCGGCGCCGACGCTGGGGTGGCCCGCGAACGGGATCTCGCCCTCCGGAGTGAAGATGCGAGCCCGGTAGGTGGCCCCCGTCGTCGAGGGCGGCAGCAGGAACACCGTCTCGGAGAGGTTGAACTCGGCCGCCAGCGACCGCATCTGACCAGTCGCGAGTTGCTCGGCACCGAACACGACAGCCAAGGGATTGCCGGCGAACGGCCGGTCCGTGAACACGTCGACGATCTCGTACGCCAAGGTGGACATGCCCGGACACTAACCTAGGCTGAGGTCGTGACCATGGGGACGAGGATTTATCTGGCTCGCCTCGCCGGCCTGCCGGTGTTCGACCCCAACGGCGACCGGGTGGGGCGGGTTCGTGACGCGGTCATCCGCCTGCGCACCACCAACCGCCCGCCGCAGGTCGTCGGCCTGGTCGCCGAGATGGCTCTGCGGCGGCGCATCTTCCTGCCGATCGGCCGGGTGACGAGCATGGACGCGGAGGCGGTGGTGCTCAGCACGGGCACCCTCAACCTGCGCCGGTTCGAGAAGCGTCCGAACGAGCTGCTGGTCCTGGAGGATCTGCTGGACCGCCGGGTGACCGTGGTGCCGGAGCAGGGCGCGGGGCCCGGGCACACCGGCATCGTCGTGGACATCGGCATGGACCTGAACCGGAACACCGAGTGGATCATCACGCGGGTCGCGGTGCGGGAGCACACCGGGCGGCTGGCCCGGCGCGGGCACGTCTACCAGGCGGAGTACGACCGGGTCCGTGGCCTGGTCGGCCCGACCGACACGCAGGGGACCGCGAACCTGATCGCCCTGCTGGACCAGATGCGCCCGGCCGACATGGCGAACGCGCTCCAGCACCTGCCGGACGCCCGCCGCAACGAGGTGGCCGCCGCCCTGGACGACCGGCGGCTGGCCGACGTGCTGGAGGAACTGCCCGAGCACGACCAGGTGGAGATCCTGGCCGCGCTGGACCGGGAGCGGGCCGCCGACGTGCTCGAACGGATGGACCCCGACGACGCCGCCGACCTGCTGGCCGAGCTGCCGCAGACCGAGCAGGCGGTGCTGCTCGACCTGATGGAACCGGAGGAGGCCGCACCGGTCCGGCAGCTGATGAGCTATCAGGCGGGCACCGCGGGCAGTGTGATGACCTCGGAGCCGGTGATCCTCACCCCGGACGCGACGGTCGCCGAGGCGCTCGCCCGGATCCGTAACGCCGAACTGTCGCCGGTGGTGGCCGCGCAGGTCTTCGTGGCCCGCGCGCCGATGGCCACGCCGACGGGCAAGTACCTGGGTGTGGTGCATTTCCAGCGGCTGCTGCGGGAACCTCCGGCCGCGATCGTGGGCGGGCTGGTGGACAGCGGCATCGATCCGTTGCGGACCGGCACCGGGCTCGTCGAGATCACCCGGCGGATGGCGACCTACGACCTGGTGGCCATGCCGGTGGTGGACTCGGCGTACCGGCTGCTGGGGGCGGTGACCGTCGACGACGTGCTGGACCATCTGCTGCCGCGTGACTGGCGGGAGCGGGACGTGCACGAGGACGAGCAGGTGATCCCGTGAGCGACAGCAGGCGTGACCGGCTCGACCAGCCGCGTGATCCGGGACGGATGCAGCTGCCCCGGTTCGACCCGGAGGCGTTCGGCCGGTGGTCGGAGAGCATCGCGCGATACATGGGGACGGCGAAGTTCATCGTCTACATGACAGTCGTGATCGCCGCCTGGTTCGCGTGGAACACTCTCGCGCCGGAGAAGTTGCGCTTCGACCCGTACACGTTCACGTTCCTCACCCTGATTCTGTCGCTGCAGGCGTCGTACGCCGCGCCGTTGATCCTTCTGGCGCAGAACCGGCAGGCCGACCGCGACCGGCTCGCGATGGAGGAGGACCGGCGGCGGGCGGCGATGCAGAAGGCCGACACCGAGTTCCTGGCCCGGGAGATCGCCGCGCTGCGGATCGCGCTGGGCGAGGTCGCGACCAGAGACTTCCTGCGTTCGGAGCTGTCCCGGCTGGCCGATGAGCTGGACGAGGCCGCCCTTCGCCGGGAGAAACGGGCGCGTATGGAGTAGGGGCCCGCCGCGGCGGGGCACGGTTGCGAGCGGGCCTCACCGGGAAGCGGAGCGCCCCTGAGGCCGACGTAGCATGGGCTGCATGTCCGCTCCCGCATCCACGCTCGAGGACGCCGTCCAGGCCGCTCTGGCGACCGTGGACGACCCCGAGATCCGCCGCCCGATCACCGAGCTCGGCATGGTCTCGGGCTTCACCGTCAGCGACGGCCTGGTCAAGGTCGATCTGTTGCTCACCGTCTCCGGCTGTCCCCTGCGGGACAAGCTGAATTCCGACATCACCGCGGCCCTCACCAGGATTCCCGGCATCGATCGGGTGCAGGTCGAGTTCGGGGTGATGAGCGAGGAGCAGCGCAAGGCGCTGCAGACCACGCTGCGCGGTGGTGGCGCTTCAGCGGAGCCGGTCATTCCCTTCGCCCAGCCGGGCTCCCGCACGAGGGTGTACGCGGTGGCGAGCGGCAAGGGCGGCGTCGGCAAGTCGAGCGTCACCGTGAATCTGGCCGCGGCGCTCGCCAAGCGGGGCCTGTCGGTCGGCGTGGTCGACGCGGACATCTACGGTCACTCGGTGCCGCGGATGCTCGGCGTGGACAGCCGGCCGACCCGGGTCGAGGAAATGATCATGCCGCCGCAGTCGCACGGCGTGAAGGTGATCTCGATCGGCATGTTCACGGCCGGCAACGCCGCGGTGGTCTGGCGCGGCCCGATGCTGCACCGTGCGCTGCAGCAGTTCCTCGCCGACGTCTACTGGGGCGACCTGGACGTGCTCCTGCTGGACCTGCCGCCGGGCACCGGTGACGTGGCCATCTCGCTGGCCCAGCTGCTGCCGAACGCGGAGATCCTGGTCGTCACCACCCCGCAGATGGCCGCCGCCGAGGTGGCCGAGCGGGCCGGCGCGATCGCCCTGCAGACCCACCAGCGCCTGGTCGGTGTGGTGGAGAACATGTCGTGGCTGGAGCTGCCGGACGGCTCACGCATGGAGGTCTTCGGCGCGGGCGGTGGTCAGACGGTGGCCGACTCACTGAGCACCGTCATCGGCGCCCGGGTGGAGTTGCTCGGTCAGATCCCGCTGGACACCCGGGTCCGTGAGGCGGGCGACGCCGGCACCCCGATCGTGCTGGCCGAGCCGGACGCTCCGGCCGCGAAGGCTCTGGACGGTGTGGCCGACAAACTGGCCGTCCGCCGTGAGTCCCTGGTCGGCAAGCCGCTCGGGCTCATGGTCAACGCCCGCAAGGGCTAGGCCCTACGTGGCATCCAGGTCGTAACGCCGCGCCGGCTGGGAACTCTCAGCCGGCGCGCTGCTCTTGACGGCCGGACCGTTCTTGAAGTCGGCGGCCGAGGCCACCTCGGACAGCTCCGTCTTGACCCCGTTGAGGTCCTGCTTCACGTCGTCGAAGAGGGACTGGAGCGGCTTGCGCAACGCCTGCTCGTCCTCCTCGCTGAGCAGGTGCTTGCGGATGAACGCCTTCGGGTGCAGGTCCTCCAGCTGGATGTCGGTGCCCAGCTCACGGCTCAGGTCGGACGTCGCGTTCTGCGCCATGTTGCGCAGGCCGCGGAGCATCCGCAGACCGTCGCCGAGCACCTTGGGCAGCCGCTCCCCGAAGATCAGCAGCGCCAGCATGAGCAGCGCGCCGATCTCCCACCAGTTCAGATTCTCGAACACGTCCGGCCTCCCAAGCGTCCCGCGCCCAGACTACGCACGCCAACCGGGTGAACACAGCCCACCCGGACCTCTAATTGGTGTCCGCCGCCAGGGTCACCGAGACGGACGTGGTCTTGGTCCCTCGCCGGTACTCGACGGCGACCGTGGAGCCGGGAGCGTACTTGCGGACCAGGGCGATCAGGTCGGTGCCCTCCTCCAGCGGGTGCCCGTCGATCCTGGTGATGACGTCGCCGCCGCGCAGTCCGGCCGCCGCGGCCGGGCCGGCCGGCTCGACTCCGCGCAGCCGCGCGCCGGCCACCGTCCCCCCGGTCATCACCTCGGCGCCGATGACCGTCCGCCGGGCCTTTCCGGTGTCGATGATGTCCTCGGCCACCCGTTTCGCCTGGTTGATCGGAATGGCGAAGGCGAGGCCGATGTTGCCGGCCTCGGTGTCGGCGCCGCCGACCGAACGGATCACCGAGTTGACCCCGACCACCTGGCCGCCCGCGTTGACCAGCGGGCCGCCGGAGTTGCCCTGGTTGACCGCGGCGTCGGTCTGGATGGCCGCGTAGTAGCGGGTGGTGCCACCCGCCTCGCCGGCCTGGATGGGCCGGTCCATGGCGCTCACGATGCCCTGGGTGACCGTGTTGACCAGCGCGAGAGGTGAACCGAAAGCGAGCACCGGATCACCGACCGCAATGTCGTCGGAGTTGCCGAGCAGAACCGGGGTCAGCCCGCCCTTTGCGACTTTGATCACTGCGACATCGGACTCCGGGTCGCGGCCGACCAGTTTCGCGGTAGCCGTGGAACCGTCGCTGAACGACACCGAGAGGCCCTCGCCGGCTCCCTCGACCACATGGTCGTTGGTGATCACGTAGCCGTCCGTGGAGACCACGAAACCGGACCCGATGGCCCCGCTGACCCGGACCGTGACGACGCTCGGCATGACCCGCTCGGCCACCCCGGCGAGCGTCTCGGGCGCACGCTGCGTGTTCTCCGGGACCTTCTGACCGGACGCGCCGAGCTGTGTCCCGCCGGCCGTGGCATACCCGCCGCGGACCGCGAAGACGAAGCCGAGCGTGCCGCCGATGCCACCCGCCAACAGAGCTGTCACCAGGCAGATCACGATGATCGGGGCGAGTGGGCGGCGCGGCGCGTCAGGATCGGTCACCGGCTCCGGCGCGGGGCCGCCGGACGTCGGCGCGGCGGACACCACGACCGCTGACGGAGCGTAAGGATCGCGCCACGGGTCGGCCATCGCGTCGGACCACCAGGGCGAGCCCGGGTCCGGCTCGGCGGACCGGCCCGGAAACATGGACTGCGAGGCGCCGTGGGCAGGGGACGCCGGTGGCCGGCGCCAGTTCCAGCCGTCGGTCACGTCGGTGCCTCCATCCGCTCGCCCGGCTCCGCGCTCTCCAGGATGACACGGATACGCCGGTACCCACCTTGCCACGGGTCCGCCGCTGAGCCGAGTGGCCCCTTTATCCATCGACGGCGCAGTGCGTCACCGGAGAACATCGCTCTACTCTCTTATCCGATGTGCGCGGTTGCGCCGCGAACATCACCACCGCCCGTACGGAGGTCGTCATCATCGGTCCCGCTCGTTCCTTCGGTCAGCCGGCGGCACAATCAACGCCGTTCGCCGAGACCTACGCCACCGAGGACCCGGTCCTGCAGACCGCGCGTGCCCTGGCGCACGAGCTCGGCCTGCCCTGCGTCTCCCCCGGCGCCGGCTCCGTGCTGCGCCTGCTGGCTGCCGCGGGCAGCGCCAAGGCGGTCGTCGAGATCGGCACCGGTACGGGCGTCAGCGGCACCTGGCTGCTCCGTGGCATGCGCGCGGACGGGGTGCTCACCACCATCGACGTCGAGCACGAGCACCAGCGGATCGCCCGCCGGATCTTCCTGGAGGCCGGGTACGCCCCGTCCCGTACCCGGATCATCAGCGGCCGTGCCCTGGACGTGCTGCCCCGCCTGGCCGACGGCGCCTACGACCTGATCTTCGTGGACGCGGACACCACCGAGTTCGCCGCCTGCACCGAGGCCGCGCTGCGCCTGCTCCGGCCGGGCGGGGTGCTGATCGTCAACGGCGCGCACGCGAACGGGCGGATCAGCGACCCGTCCGCCCGCGACGTGGACACCCTGACCGTCCGGGAGACGGTCAAGGCGATCCGGGAGTCGGAGGACTGGATCCCGGCGGTCATCCCGTCAGGCGCCGGCCTGCTGACCGCCGTCAAACGCTGAGAGAACCCCTCAGCCAGGATGCGCCCGTCGGTGGCGGGGGCCCCGAGAACGGCCGGGCGAAGCCGTGGGCGTTCTCGGGCCGCCGTCCATCGGCCGGCCGAGACCGTCGAGGATCCCGGCGCGGTGGTCAACCTGATGTGGGCCGGCATCGCCCGCTACCTGC